>JAOUNZ010000074.1 GCA_029880665.1 Candidatus Nitrosopumilus sp. | reverse complement strand
AATACTATACAAAAAACGGAGCGTTTGCGGCTATCTTGAATTTAGATCCCGGAGTTGATAACGTGCCATACACATGTGATGTAGATGTTAGAGACTATGTAGACTATGTCTCAATAATGCAACAGTATGAACTTGGTCCAAATGGTGCCATGATCATGGCAAATGACTTGATTGCATCAAAAATAGATGATATTCAAAATCAAATAGATATGGTGAATCCAGATTATCTGATTGTAGATACTCCTGGCCAGATTGAGTTATTTGCATATCGTTCAAGTGGACGTTTTGTTGTAGAGAGCCTTTTAGCAGAAGAGAAGACAAGTATTTTTATTTTTGATGGTGCATTAATCACAACGCCGGTGAATTTTGTTTCAATTGCACTTCTTGCGACATCAATAAGGTTGCGTTTGAATTTGCCTGCAATTAATGTCCTGACAAAAACGGATCTTATTGGGGACAAATTAAAAAATATTCTAGGATGGTCGACAAACATGAGGGCATTAGAAAATGCAATTGCAAAAGAGGCTGATGGTGATACTTTTTTACTGACCACAAATATCTTACGAGGTTTAAACTTGGGCGGATTTGCGCAGGGGCTGATTCCGATATCAAATGTTACAGGCGAGGGTTTTGTTAACCTTGAGGGTGCCCTAAGCAGAATTCTTAATTTGGGCGAGGAAGTGGAAGATTAGATGGTATCAAAAGTTACAGTTAAAGCACCATCATCCACTGCAAATCTAGGCCCAGGATTTGACGTGTTTGGGTTAGCAATAGACGCATTTTATGATGTAGTCACACTAAGTAAAACAAAGACTGGGATCACAATAGTCACTGATGACAACATTCCTACAAATCCTGAGAACAATACTGCCGGATTAGTTGTAAAAAACATGAAGAAAAAATTCAAAATAAAAGATGGTGTTGAGATTAAAATCAAAAAGGGAGTTCCTGCCGGATTTGGAATGGGAAGCAGTGCAGCATCAGCAGCAGCAACTGCAGTCGCATTTGACAAATTATTTAGATTAAGACTTGATGGAAATTCTCTAGTAGAGTTTGCAGGATCTGGGGAAAAGGCAAGTGCAGGATCTGTTCATTATGATAATGTTGCAGCCTCTGTGTTGGGCGGTTTTGTAATTGTAAAAACAAATCCTTTAGATGTGATTAGGATAGAACCACCTACAAACCTAAGAATGTGTATTGCGGTCCCAAAACTTGATGTTCCAAAAAAGAAGACCAAGGTATCAAGAGACGTAATTCCAAAAAAGATCAATCTATCTGATAGTATTTTGAATATATCAAATGCTGCTGGAATTGTTGCAGGCTTTATGAGAAAGGATCCAGAGTTGATTGGAAGCTCTATCAAAGACGTGATAGTTGAACCAGCAAGACAACATATGATCCCAGGATTTCTTAAAGTCAAAGAAAATGCCCTAAAAGTAGGAGCGCTAGGCGTCACAATAAGCGGGGCAGGACCCTCAATTATTGCGTTTTCAAAAAGTTCTGCCAATTTGAAAAAGATCAGCATAGCCATGTCAAATGGATTTGCATCTGCAGACGTAAAATGTCAGACAATAGTCTGTAAACCTAGCAAGGGAGCATCAGATAAAAGAAAATAACTCGGAAAATCATGAAGAAAGCTGTTATTGTTTTTAGTGGGGGAATAGATTCTGTTTGTGCAGTTTCTTTCTTGAAATCAAAATATGAGTTATATGGAATTACGTTTTCATATGGTCAAAAGGCAAGTAGAGAAATTTTAGCTGCAAAATCATTTGCAAAAAAACTTGGGTTAAAACAGCATAAAATTATTGATATTGGGTTTATGAAAAATTTGTATGGTGATTCAAATGTTTTGACAAGTGCAAAAAGAAAGATTCCCACAAAGTTTGATTATTCAATTGTAGTGCCAATTAGAAATGCAGTGTTTTTATCAATAGCGTCCGCATGGGCTTTTACACTTGACGCTTCATTGGTGGTATATGGTGCACATACTGGAGATAATCATTATCCTGATTGTAGACCGTCATTTGCAAAAAAACTAGAATCTGCATTTAATCAAGGAGAGATTGACGGTATTAACTCAAAATTACGAAAAAGTATTAAGGTTTGGTCACCTTACCGTCAAGGATTGTCAAAAAGTGATTTGTTAAAATCAGGAATAAAGATTTTAGGAGATTCAATTTTTAAAACTTGGAGTTGTTATTCAAATAAAAAATATCACTGTGGGATTTGCGAATCTTGTAATAACAGAAAAATTGCATTCAAAAAAGCTGAGATCACAGATAAAACAAAATATCTTAGATAATTTTAATAACTATTCCTCAGAATTTTCTTTTTTAGGATAAAGCCTCTAATTCCAATATACCAAGTTAAGAAGATCAATCCGACAATTCCCATGAATATGTAATTCTGAATTTCTGGAGAAAGCCCTTCAATAGAATCTGTAATTTTACTTGATGTGACCATGGATATTGCAATAACAATTACACATTCAATTGCATACCACGTCCAGTTAGGCCAAGATTCCTTTGGAACATGAACGTAAGGATTTGCTCCCATATCAATGAACAAAAATAATGATTATTTAATTTTTGAGTATTGGTTAAAAATAGGAATCTGTCAAATTTTTTCTAATTTGTGCCATTATGGCTGCTTTTTCTTCTTTATTTTCATAAATTCCTCTAAAGGCTGAAGATGAGAGCATTGCATCGTTTTTAACACCACGCATTTTCATACAAAGATGCTCTGCATCTACCAAGACTACAACACCATTAACTCCTTGAGCATGTAACTCATCAGCAATATTCTTAGTTAGTCGCTCTTGAATTTGAAGTCTTTTCGAATATTTTTCAACTAATCTAACAAGTTTTGATATGCCAAAAACTCTTCCGTTTGGAGAGTAGGCAATATGGATTTTTCCATAAAATGGCAACATGTGATGTTCACACATTGAATAAAATTGAATATTACGTGCAATTACCACATCAGAGTCTTCTGAGAACTGTACAGAAAGCTCAGAATCAGAATCATAACCTCCAAAGATTTCTTTGTACATATTTGTAATTCTTTCAGGAGTTTTTCTCAATCCCTCACGAGTAGGATCCTCACCTAGTTCAATGATTAATTCCCTAACGAGTTTTTTTACGCGTTCTTCATCCATGTAATGTTTTCAGACGATTTTTCTAGTATTTGAACCTAATCGGTTTTTATGCAAATGTTGGTTTTATGGTGCGCCAATTAATTTGTGTAGCTGAGGAACAACCTTAACATTGATGTAATACGGGAACACTAAATCATATAAATTCAATAAAAGATCTAATGACGGCTCAGATATACTATGTGTTGGTTGAATAATAAATCCATCAATATCATTTCCAGATACAATTTTAAAAATTTCTTTTACCAGTCCTTTGAATTCATTTAAATCAGTTTTTGAGCTAACTACAATTTTGATATAAGTTG
Source organism: Candidatus Nitrosopumilus sp. (assembly GCA_029880665.1). Taxonomy (GTDB): domain Archaea; phylum Thermoproteota; class Nitrososphaeria; order Nitrososphaerales; family Nitrosopumilaceae; genus Nitrosopumilus. Next base: position 2,230 of record JAOUNZ010000074.1, on the reverse strand, counting down.
TTTTATTTGCTTTTATAGATGATTCAAGGCATTTCATTGTATGGCCAATTAATTTATCATAGTGCTTTGAGTCTACAAAATCAGAATCCTTTGTTTTGAATTCTATTTTAACAATATCAATGAATGGTAAAACATGATTGAACCTATCAATATCAAAGCATGATGATTCTAGATATGTAGGAATTTTTTTGTCTTGAATATGTTTTGCAAGCAGTGCAACTGCTTTGTGTTGAATTAGGGGATCGCCTCCAGTAAAATTTACTTTGTAGGTGTTACTTCTTAAATTAGAATCAATTAGGTTGTTTGCGTCTTCAATTGTATATTCTGTACCAGAATCAAGTGGGAGTGACTCTTTTGTATCACAATAAAAACAAGTAAAAGGGCATCCTGCAAGTCTCACAAAAAGAGTCTTTGTACCATAAAGAATTCCCTCGCCTTCAACTGATGTAAATATCTCAAATAACCTTACTTTCAAGTAATAATAGTAATTTTTTTCATTATTTATTCAATGACTTTTAGTGCATTACGGGTTCTTTGGTATAAAATAATCCAGAAACTACAAACACTACTCCTAAGATACCAATAGTACTACCAATAAGCTCAACTTGATTTTTAAAATCACCTTCCATTGGAGCCCATAACCAAGTCATTAATGCACCAACAAAGATCATCGGTATACCTACACCGATAATTATTGATTTTGATGCCATGCTAAATTCTGTTTAGAAAATGTATATGAAGTTTATGATAAACTATCAAAGAGAATTTTTAATTTCTTCTAATTGTTTTGCCAAATCTCTTAGAAGATCATTTGCTGCTTCAAATTCTCCATTATACAATGGTGTTTAATAATTTGAATAGTGTTTTTAGCATCTTTCAAGTCGTCTAGATTTACTCCATCGATTTGAGATAGCCTAGATATGGTTTTTTCTAGTTGTAAAACTCTAGATTCAAGTCTATCATTTTTTGTTAATTCAAACTGATCCTTAATAGAGATAATTTTTCTGATTTGTTCAATAATTTCATTTTTATCATCAGCTAAGGATAAATTTTCTTTGGCTGTTTCAAGTTGTTCTATAATTTCATCAGCCACACCCTGTTTTTTGGCATTTTCAATTAATCTATCAAGTTGTTCCAAGTATTGTTGAGCATATTCTTTAGCACGCTGGAATTCTTGTTTTGATGCTTCCTCACGAAGTTCCTTGTTTAGTTCTACAATTCTCTCTTTAATTTTAGAGAGAATTTCTGCTGCTAAAGTAAATTGGTGATCACTAATCTTCTGTCTTGCTTGACTGAATAATTCATCAAGTTCAGAAAAATCAATTGTGGTATTGTATTTTTTAGCAATTGTTTTTAGGCTTGTAACATATACTTGTAATCTTTGAAGATCATTTGATGGATCTTTCACATTGTTTCTAACAGTAGTTGTTTCTATTTGAGGAGCAACATTAGATGAAGATTCTCTAGAAATTTCTGTGAAAATTTTCATTGCAGAAAGAAAATATTCTTTTGCAGAATTAATATCATCCTTTGCAAGTGCATTTTCTAGAGCACTGACTTTTTGCATACCTTCCTCAAATAATTCTTTTATTTTATCTGAAGAATTATCAGAGATTTGGTTGTGAATTTGTTCTTGTGCACGTTTTGCAATCTTTAAAAGAATAGCAGGATCATCTTGAGCAGAAACGTTGCTAGTCATACCTCCAAAAATCATGCTAATAACTAAAATCAATAAGGTAAAAGTTGTTGCAGTATTCATTCCTCTTCCTCCACATCTTTCTTTAATCGGACTAGATTTTGCAAGTCCTTTTTAGAAGTTTCAATTACTCCTAGTCTTTCTAATCGTTTTACTGCTCTCCACATTGTAGTTCTAGGTTGTAAGAATTTCTTTCTTAGATCACTTTCTAAAATCTCTCCTCCATTTTCAGAAATGAATTTTACAATTTCTTTATCATCATCACGCATATCAGGTCTTAATCTGAAAATGGTTTCAATATCATCAGAGATAACATTTGTCTTAGGTTCAAAAGTATTTTCGGTTTGTATTACTGGTAAAGATTTTGTTTGTTTTCGCTTAATTATAATGATTGCTACTACAGATGCTACAATAGGAATTCCAATTAATGCAAATATGGAAATATCGATGGATGGTTGTTTTGTGGTAGCAGGGGTTGTAGCAGGGGTTGTAGCAGGGGTTGTAGCAGGGGTTGTAGCAGGGGTTGTAGCAGGG
>JAOUNZ010000073.1 GCA_029880665.1 Candidatus Nitrosopumilus sp. | reverse complement strand
CAGAGATTGTTTGTTTGCTACATCGATATACTCATCAGTTAGATCAACTCTTATCACATAGCAGTCATATTTACCAGATAGAAATCTTGCAGTTCACACACACCACATCAAATATAGTGACTTGATTGAACATTAGCAAAATTTGTAAATTCTATCAGACTCTTCCTTGCGTGTAAAATTCATCAATTGTGAATAGGACACATGGTTCTAACGGATACAGACTTTTTCCAGAGAATTTGTCCCTCTAAGATAGAATCTAAAATTTAGGTCATATACATTAATTATATTATTCATAATGTTTGTAACACATCCAGTTATTCTTTAACATTTTTCAAAGTTCATACGATCTATACCGTATTGTCTCAAAATAACGAAATTATAAAATATCCAAAGTTAAAATCCAAAGAAATTCAGATTATCATTTAAAGAATCAACAAACAATTTTCCGGCAGCAACTAAAATTACAACAGATACAATAATTTGTAAGTAACGTTCTTTCACATCTAGAGACAATCTTGCACCTACCAACCCACCAACAAAAGAACCAATTGCCAACAATCCTGCCTGAATAAAATCAGGATGTCCCAAGATACTATGAATAATTACTCCAGATAATGAGGAAAATAACAATATCAGTTGTGATGTCGGAGCTGCTTTTTTCATTGCCATTCCCATCCCAACAACCATAAGAGGAACAAAGATAATTCCCCCACCAATTCCAAAAAATGCAGAAATCAATCCTGCAAAGAAACTAGCACTCACTGCAAAGATCATCATCTGAATTGAGAAAGTTTTTTCAGCAGTTTCGATTTTTTTTCGGACAAAGATGTAAACTGCAGATGCAATCAATACAAATCCAAACAAAATTTTAAAAATATCAGGTGCTATGGCAGTAGAAAGAAATGCACCTAGAACAGTTCCTGGAATTGAAAGTAATCCTAGCTTTAGACCTAATGAATAGACAATTCTCTTTTGTCTAGAATATGAAATTGTAGACGCCACTGCGTTACTTAATGCGCCAAAAAGGCTGTTGCTTGCAGCAGTAGCAGGCGGGAATCCTAGAAAAGTTAATGCTGGAACCAATATTATACCACCACCAAGTCCAATCATAGAACCGAGAATTCCAGCTACAAATCCCAAAAGAATAAACCATAACTGATCAATCATAGTAATTGTCAATCAAATAGTTTTGTTGTATATAATTAGACTACCTTTACTACAATCAGGGTCCAAAGATATGAGTTGCCAGAAGATGTGATCTCCAGAACTAATTGTTTTTGAGCCAAACCATCAATTTTTGATATAAGAGTAGACTGTGAAGAATCACGATATTGTTGTTCAGCAGCATGAATCCATGAAGAAACAGATTCAAAGCCACCGGGTTGTTTTTTGGCCCAGCAGTCACACACCAGAGTCTCTACCATAGTTTCAAAAACAAATACAATTTTATCAGTTTTAGAATCAAAAGAGGTACCAGTCTGAATTATTGCAAGTGCCATGTTAGGTTCAATGGGATTTCCACCCATGTTGATATTTCCCAAAGGGTTTCCATCAGAATCCAAGATGGCAGTGGTGATACAATAAGATACAAACTGTTGCACCCCATCATTGTCAAAGAAGGTACAGTATTGCTTAACAGTATGATCAGTAATAATAGAAGGAGGAGACATCAAGATATTCCTCATGGCAAGGATTTTTTGAATTTTTTCAACATCAGAATAAATAAAATCAATTTCAGGTGTTTCAATTGACGGGTTTTTTGATATCAGTTCTAGGCATACTAAAAATATTAAAGAGAATGCAATTACAGGAATTATAATTTTCTTATTCATGAAAGCCACATGGTGATATTATAAGACAAGGGTTTATAATTTTAAATTGAAATTATAGTCAAGACAGAATCCTCGGTAATATGATGAAGATCAATAAATCCAGATGTGACTTCAAGGACATAAAGTGATTCATTATCAGGAATTATACTTTGGCAAGTAGTAATTTCAAGTGCAGATTTACATGGAGGTACATCTTTTTCCATGTGAACTATTTTTCCATCTTCGTCAAACCAGATCATATCAAGTGGAAATTGCATGTTAAGCATCCAAATCCTGTAAAGTCCAGGTTGCTCAAATACAAATATCATCCCTTGATCATAAGGTAATTGATCTTGGAACATTAAGCCACGAACACGTCTAGGTTCAGAATCTGCAATTTGTACCTCAATAGGAATTTCATCGATCTTAATTGTTCCCCTAGGAAATTCAACAGATTCCAATTTGCTATCACTTGGAAGAGACATCAATCCAACAACACCGATAATTACAGCGGCAATCGTAATTGGCACCAATGCTTGATTCCTAGTAGTCATATCAGAATTTGTATTAATCCATTTAAAAACTAAGGTAGGTTACATTACAGAATTCTTAAAGTCACTTATCGATGAAATAGTACTTTTTGTTTCATGTCCAATATCATGAATAGTTGAACCGTTGTATTTTTTGTCAAGGTATCTTCCTGCAAGTATCAGTGGACCTCCGATGGCACATGTAACACCAGTCGGTTCCGGAATCCACAACATAAGAAATCCAATTTTTTGGAGTTTTTTCCCAGGTGCAGGCGCTCTCTGAAGTACGCCTAAAGATTGTGAGGTATGTGCACGATCAATTCCACTAACTTCACTATACAAATTTGCCCTGCGTTTGACAGAATCCGAGAGTTTTCTTATTTTTTCTAGTCGTTCCTTTAATGGGTCAACCATTCCAACCTCAATTTAAAAAGAATTAGTTAAGAATCAAAGATCAACAACTAACACTTCACAGTCAATAAAGAGCAACCAAGAGTGTTAGAAAAGACACTCAAATACGGGGATATAATTAGATACAAAGATTACATGAAAGTCAAAAATTCCAAAAGACTAGATTCAATCAAAGCTGCTCACAAATCAGAAAGAACACGTTCAAGTACAAGAATGGAGGATTATTTGGAGATAATTTCAGAGTTGGTAGAGTTGAAGGGATATGCAACAACACTAGACATTTCACGGTATATGAATGTGAGCGCACCCAGTGTTACTAAAATGCTCCAGAGGTTAGAAGAGAGCGGATTTTTAGAATATGAAAAATATCATGGAATAAATCTTACATCCAAAGGGACAAACATAGCCCAAGGAATCAGACAAAAACATGGAATATTGTTAGAGTTTTTTGAGATTTTAGGGGTGGAATTTAATACTGCAAATAAAGATACGGAAGGAATTGAGCATCATCTTAACCCTAAAACAATCAAACAGTTAAGAAAATTCATCACGTTTCTAAAAGCAAATCCAAAGATTATTGAAAATTTTAAAAATCTTTAAGAAATATTTGAATATCATTTGGAGATGATAAAAGATCCATCATGGTTCGTGCAGTGTCTGAACGTTTTGGAATTTTGATTTGTCCTTTTTTTCCAATCCTCACAGAAGATACAAATTTTCCATTTGCATAGATATCAGCATGCATTGAAGTAAATTCACGATTTACAGTTAGAAGTAAAGATGTTTTTGATTCCGAAAAAACAAAGGGCAAATCATTTGATGATATGTGTATGGATTTAGAGTTCTTCTCAACTACATCAATGTGTATATTGAGATATTTTTCAATTTCGTTGATGTTTGAACCTCCTTTTCCTATAATAGATGCAATATATTGTTTATCCACCATGACTTTTACTCGATTATCAGACAAGATTTCAACTTCTGCTCTAGGATCATATTTTTTGAAAGTTTCTTTTATTTTATCTTCTGCAAGTTTTTCAATACCAAATTTTTGAACTTTATTTGAAACAGGAACAATGACATTTTCTTCTCCAAACGTGTAAATTTCATGCTCTAGCACATTGTCTTCAAAATTTCTAATTTCGATAACAGGTCTAGCCAAATCAGATTCAGTCATTCCAGTTGGTACTTTGACTTTCAATTCTAAATCATATACTTTTTTAATTTTTCCGTCTTTAACAAATACCACAGTATCCAAGATATTTGGGATTATTCCAAGTTCTATTTTACCAATAAAGCGTTGAATGGCATCCAATGGCGAATTTGCATGAACAACTCCAACCATGCCGACTCCGGTTAATCTAAGATCTGCAAAAGTTCTAAAATCTTCTCTTCTTCTAACTTCATCAAATATTGTATAGTCAGGTCGAACAAGTAACAAAATATCAGCAGTATTATCAAAACTTCCATCCAATTTACTATACTGAGTAATGCCAGATTCTACTTGTAAATCACGTGGGGATTCAAATGTCTTAACAATTTTTCCTTTATTATGATAAAAATTTGCTAGTCCCGATGCCAGAGTACTTTTTCCAGAACCAGGTGCCCCAGAAATCACAATTCCTTCAGCACTCTCAGAAAAACGGGTCATCAGTTTTTCAGAAACAGTGTAATCATCAAGAGACAGTCTAACAATGGGATGAACGATTGTAATTTCAAAAGATTCTGAAAAAGGAGGATAAGTGATGGCTATTCGATAATCTTCATGTTGTATTACTGATGCCCCCACTTTGGAAATTTCAATGGTACTTGAATCATACATATGAGCAAAATCCAAAATTTGTGAGGAAATCATTTCGAGGTAGTTTCTTGAAAGGATACTATCATTGAGTTTGGTTAATACAAATGCCCCAGGTTTTCCTTTTTTTGCCAAAGGGTATTGATTTTCTTTTAGATGAACACTCATTGTTTCGGAATCAAAGAATTTTAGAAATTCCATAGATTCATTTTTAATTACAGGTTTAAGAAAGACGGATTCAAGGCCTTTAGCTTGTGCAACTAGATATTGAACATTGTCTGAAGTATAAAGAGTGGCATCAAGTTGTTTAGCCAAATCAGTTATCAATGCATCAATTCTGCCACTACTGGCAAGTTTGATATCTTCAATTGATGGGTGTTCACCTTTTATGGATATCACAAGACCATAATTGCCAGATAATTCTTTGAGTCTACGAATTTTTTCCAATCCAATAAATCCTTGTTTTTTATTTCCAGATGCCTGTGATTGTAATTCATCAAATACAGCTTGAGGGACAATAATTTCAGAGTCTCTAATTGAGCCTAATTCTATCTGAGTAATCAACTGGCCATTAATAATAACACTGGTATCAGATACAATTTTCAACATATTCTAACAAAACTCAATAACAGTATTCCCTAAATTGTTTTCTCAAATTCAGTTAGCGGGTTCATAGTCATCATTTAAGGAATTAAACATCACATTATGAAATGATTTTAAAATATAGTTAAAATCAAGAGGTTTTGAAATGCAGTACCACAATATTTCAGAGTGATCATTTTTAATCATCATAGTAAACAAAACAAACTTCATAGAGCCAAATGCAACAATTTCTTTTATAGCAAACTCATCTTTTCATCATCCTTAACATAAGGAAAAGAAGGCAGGTTGTGATTAGCATTTCATGAAGAATAGGATAATTATCTGAAGAAAGATATAGTCGAATACTATTGCAAACCGCAGCGTTTCCTCATGATTCCAATAAATTCTTTCAATTTGACAAAATGATCACTAATCTTTGCTCAAAGAAAACAAACTTTCAGAACTAAAAACACTTACTCTTATGAAAAAATGCTGATTTGAACAAACACCATATGGAACAAACTATTATAAAAAACAAAGAATTTTACAAAAACTGTACAGAGTATTTTGAATTTTTACGAAAAAAAGGCATAACAGACTATAATTTTGAGGATGA
>JAOUNZ010000072.1 GCA_029880665.1 Candidatus Nitrosopumilus sp. | reverse complement strand
TTTTGTTTGATCGCAGTATTTCTTTACACTCTGATGACTTTTTTCACTAGCAATTTCAATCACTACAATATTTTCAGAGTATGGGAATGTGAATTTTGAGGGATTAATACAAAATGTATTCATATTGCCAATGCCTGATCTCTCGATCTTATCTTTTTTTAAAAACAGATTTGCAATTTCTTGGGTATCTTCAATACTATCACCATATTCTAAATAGTAAACTGAAATGAAATTAACATCTCCGGAAACTTCCCTTTGAAAAAACTCATCTTTGATGTTAAACACAAAAGATGTCTTATTTTGATTATGAACAATTAATTCTTTAGATATGTGCTCACTGTCTTTGAATTTAGCTAAAAGATAATGATTTACAGAATCAGAAAAATAAGGCTTGCTTTCATTAGAAAAAGTTGCTGTAACAAAAAATAATTTCTCAATATTCTCGGAATTAATCCAAGTCTCCTTGAGATCAACAGATTGATGTGTGTGCATATATGGAGCACAAACATAACCCGGATAAGAAAATGTCATCGATGACAACGAGACCTGTTCATTTTTCAGAGTATTTATGCTTATTATGTCAACAAACACAAAGCGATATTATCTACGATAGTTTTTTAATGGCAGTAAACTTCGTTTTTCTTGTCCCAAGCTAGCTCAGCCTGGTAGAGCTTCCGGCTGTAGTTGTTGGCTTTAGATGGCTGACCGAAAAACAGCATATCAGGCATACAGAAACCGGGTTGTCGAAGGTTCAATTCCTTCGCTTGGGACCACAAATTTCTGTATGAAAAATATTCTTTAAAAATAAAAAGATAGACTGATTTAAGAAAACAAATTTGAACTCTTAAATTAAAAAATTTATTGCCTATGCTGATTTTTTGACTTTTTGGGCTGCTGGTCCTTTTTGACCTTCGCCTACCTCGAACTCGACTTTATCGCCTTCATTGATAAATCCGTCAACATCTGATTTGTGAACAAATAGATCTTCTCCAGATTCTCTTTCGATAAAACCAAAGCCCTTAGTACGGTTAAACCACTTTACGGTGCCTTGTTCCATTTGATTCTAGAACAATCAATTCACTATATTAACTAAGTCATTCATTAAAAACTCACACATGATTAGAAAATTTAGAAGTCTTTAGCAATGTGTCCATTATCTTTTAGCCATTCAACTTGAGGAAGAGTAAATCTCCAAACAATATCTCCACGTTCAGACTCGTTGAAATCCCAAGGAGCAATAATCACAATATCATTATCTCTGATCCAAACTCTTCTTTTCAACTTTCCTCTGATTCTTCCACGTCTAATTATGCCGTCAGCACATTTCACCATGACATTTTCACCGCCAAGCATTTTCAATACTCGTCCAAAAATCTCCCCTTCTTCAGGCAGACGAATTTCTTTCAGTGCACTTTCATTCTTTACTTGACGTTTACCCATAGTTCTAGTTATGATTATGAGCATATAACTGGTAGGGTAATCTGAACAAATTGATACATAGTCAACCCTTTAATGTTATCTTAATTTGTTAGAAGGGCGTTGTATATGAACAATCAGTTGTTATCTGAGGAATTTTTGATTTGAATGGTCAATGTATTATGCTTGATTCTCCATGATCTCTGATCATCTTGTATTTGTTGTTAGTTTCATGGATCTTAATAATATCTGTGAGCGTTTCAGATTAATTTTGTGTATGATTACAAATACCGATAAATTTTTGCAGTATTTTGTTTCCAAGAATGTCATGTATTGATATTTCATAATTCTGTAAAATAACTTGTTTTCAATATTCACAAATTATATTCTTGATTGTTCAAAAAATATTTTTTGTATCCCTGTAGATAGCATACATATCCTTGACTGCAAGAATTATCATTGACAGACTAACGGTATGATTTCTGTTTTCTTCTTCTTGCACCAGGTCCGCCAAATTTCTTTGGTTCTTTCTGTCTGGCATCTCCACTCACCAGATACTTATCAAAATCTGAAATACGCTTTCTTAGGTCATCTCTTGTGGATTTTGGGAACGGATGCTCTTTTGGTTCTTTTTTAGATTTGGTCCATCCGATAAGTGCCCTTGAAATTCCAGTCGCAATTGCACTGGCTTGTCCCATGTATCCGCCACCACTCACTCTGACCGAGATGTCTATTTTGTCTCTCAAGCCCCCTGTAATTTCTAATGGTGCTAGTATTACTTCACGAGCGGTTTCTTGCGGGATCATTTCTACTGGGACATTGTTAATTCTGACTCTACCTTGTCCTTTTGTAATGTACACATGTGCAGTAGCTGTCTTCCTAGTTGCAAAATAGATTTCTGTTTTTGGAATTGTCATTCAGTCCACCCTATTGTTCTACACAATTCGCCTATTGAGGTATAGTTTGATGCTGTTTTTTTAATTTTAGCTTTTTCAAATTGAATTTTCTCTAATGATTTGAGTTCTTTTGGGGAACCAATGTATGTCCTTAGTCTCTGATGTGCTTCTTTTCCAGATGGTTTTCTATCATATGGTAGCATCTGGCGAATCATTTTTGCCATGAGCGTATCAGGTCTTCTGTAGTGCACTGGTCCGTGTTTTGGATTAATTACGCTGTTGATTTCTAAAAATTCTCTATACTCCTTGATCTGATTACTTCTAGTTCCACTCATCATGATTTTTTCACAATTTACCACTGAAACTCTGTTTCCATTAATTAATAATTTTGCAACATTTGATGATAATCTTCCTGCGATATGATCTGTTGCATCTACTACAATTGGTCTATCTGTTCTGATCACTGTCTCTTGTTTAGCCAAGTAACACCACTCCTTTTCCGGTAGGATTTCTCTCAATCAATTCTGAATAACTGATTAACTTTCCGCCATTTTTTGTTATTTTAGTAGCGGCAGAATTTGAAATTGAAAATGAAAATAATGTAATTTTATGAGGGATATTGCCTGTCCCAAGGACTTTTCCTGGGAATATAACCATGTCATTTTCTTTTGTCAGTTGTGCAATTCTATTCAAGTTAAGATCTCTTCTTGCAATGGTTGGTTTCAGTGCATATTCTGCCAACTTTGCCCAAATTGGAGCCTTGTTTTTAGATGATGCTTTTTTTAGATCACTGGCCATGCGGATAACCACTTGATTAGTCATGTGAATAATGCGGTTTGAAACCCAAATATAATGTCTATGCTTAGATTATTCTTCAATTTTGCCAATCATTTCTTTGAATTGATCTAATCTGTTACTTAATTCATCTACTCCTGAAATGATTATCTGCTCTGGATTTAATGCCCCCGTTGACTCTATGCTTAGAATTTTCTCATCTTCCTTATCCGTATCAACCAATGTTGAAATATTTGAGGCATTCCATTTTGCATGCTCTGTTCCACGTCCCAGTCTTGCATAACATTCAACTTTGATTCTTTGACCTGGTGCCAGTTGCACAATTGGGATTTTGGACGAAACTGGTTTTATTGTATCATCTTCTGAAGACAAATCATTTGATAAAATTGTTCTTGTAACATCTGAATCACCAGAATCTAAAACTAACATTACTTTACAGTTTGAACATCCTGTGTCACTTTTACATTCACATTTAGATGGCTCATTAAATCTTGACAGGTCTGTTTTTAGCGGTATTAAACCCAGCCTATGTGCCAAACCTTCATCTGGCAATACTGAGGAGTTCTCTACAATGTCAACTGTGTCTATTGCAAAGACTGGAACCCCATTTAGGCATATGCGTCTAAGTGCATTTGCATACTGTAATGGAACCCCTTTCAGCTTTATGGAAATTTTATGATTATCCTTAGTAATTACTTCTAATGATGACAAATCTTGAAGAAAATCTTCAAAATCCACATAAAAATCTAGCTAGTTTTACGTATAGATAAATATTAAATCCTTACTAGACTAGACATGGTAGATGTCACCTTGGTCAGGTATTCCTTTGAAGGGGAAAAATTTGAGATAATGGTAAAACCTGATCCTGCATTAGATTACAAACTTGGAAAGAAAAAAGACCTGTCTGCAGTTTTGGTTTCAGATGAAATCTACTCTGATTCTGGAAAAGGAACAAGACCTTCGTCTGAGAAATTACTAAAGGCTTTCAAAACTGAGGACCAAGCAGAAATTGCCCAAATCATTCTTGAGAAAGGTGATTTGAATCTAACAACTGATCAAAGACGAAAAATGATAGAAGAAAAGAAAAAACAGATTGTTAATTTTATTGTTAAAACATATGTAGATCCTAAAACTCATTTGCCACACCCTCCGTTAAGAATTGAGCAAGCAATGAAAGACGGTAGAGTTTCAGTTGATCCTCAAAAAAATGTGGATGAGCAAGTACTGAATATTGTTGAAAAAATACGTTCAATTATTGCTCTAAAGTCTGAGAATCTGAAATTGGAAATTACAATTCCGGCACAGTATGCATCTCAATCATATGCAGTTTTAAAATCTGTGGGCTCTCTTGGTAGTGAACAATGGCAAACAAATGGTTCTCTAAAAGCAATACTTGAAATACCCGCTGCAGCAAGGCCAAATGTGATCGATAGGTTAGGTTCTATAACAAAAGGGTCTGCTACAGTTGAGGTATTAAAGTAATGGATAATAAGAGAAAATATGTTATACCTGGAGATGTGGTGACCACTGGCCCTTTTCGACCTGAACAAAATGTTATCCTTGAAGGTAACAAGATAATCTCTACAACTATTGGGATCTCTGAAATCTATGATGACTCTGTTAAAGTAATACCGTTAACTGGAAAATATATTCCAAAAATTAATGATCTTGTAATTGGTAAGGTCATATCACATACTTCATTGTCTTGGGAATTGGACATTAATTCATGTTATGTTGGGTTTCTTCCTGCACAGGATGTTTTTGGACGTGACTTTTCTGCTCATGCTGATGAGCTTGCAACCAAACTAAAATCTGGTGATCTTGTAGCTGCCAGAATTGCTAATTTTGATAGAACAAGAGATCCACTTGTAACAATATCTGATAGGGATTTAGGCAAAATTGATTCTGGTGACTTGATTAAAATTTCCCCAAGTAAAGTCCCACGCCTGATTGGAAAACGAGGCACGATGATTCAGACTATAGAGATGGCTACTGACGCTGCAATAACAATTGGTCAGAATGGATGGGTAGTCGTTTCATGTGAATCTCCCGAGGGATTATTAAAGGCTAAAAAAGCCATTGAAATGGTTAATGAAAAAGCGCATGTTGCTAATTTAACTGATCAAGTGAAAGAAATGTTAGAATCAAAAGGTGAATCATAATGGGCGGAAGAGACGCAACAATGGTCCTATTGGACAAGAATGGTATTCGTTGTGATGGAAGAAAAGTTGACGAACCAAGGCGAATCATGATCAAAGCAGGTGGATTGAAAAATGCTGATGGATCTGCATACATTGAGTTTGGAGATAATAAAATTCTAGTTGGTGTATTTGGTCCAAGAGATGTTCATCCTAAACACATGTCAAATACTGATACTGGAATCTTACGAGTTCGATATCATATGGAGCCATTTTCTGTTGGTGAGAGAAAAAACCCAGCTCCTTCAAGAAGAGAGATTGAAATCTCTAAGGTAATTAAAGAAGCGTTGGAACCTGCGGTAATGTTGGATAAATTTCCAAGAACTGCAGTTGATGTTTTCATTGAAGTTTTACAAGCAGATGGTGGTACTAGGTGTGCAGCTCTTACTGCGGCATCTGTTGCATTGGCTGATGCTGGAATTCCGATGAGAGACATGGTTGCGGCAATTGCGGCAGGAAAAGTTGCAGATACTATAATTCTTGATGTTAACAAT
>JAOUNZ010000071.1 GCA_029880665.1 Candidatus Nitrosopumilus sp. | reverse complement strand
GAAATCGCATCTTTTCTGCAAGAAGACAGAGTCTTTCCAAATGGACAATTTTGACAGTTTGTGGTATAGTATCTAAACCCTTTATTCCCAAAACTAGACAACACCAATTTATTTTGATTTCGAAGTTTTGTCATGACTCTTGACACTACAGCCTCATCAATGTCAATAATGTTAGAGATTTCTTGATTAGAATAGGAGCCCTCATCAAGCAATTCTAAAATTTCTTTTTCAATTTCTCCGGGAGATCGTCTGGATTTTTCTTCAATCGCATCTGCAATATAGTGCTCTGAAAGTTTTTGTTCAGTATCCACTACAAGTTTTATTCCGTCAAATTTTACATCTAACCCAGAATTTGTTTCAGTCTTGATTATTTTTTCTAACAGTCTTTCAACATTGGAAATTTTGAAATTCACAACTAATTGCTTAAGATCGTCAATTTGCACTTGGTTTCCTTTTGAAAGTAAAAATAGTAATGCCCATCGGATTTTTTTTTCGTTACTTGTTTCAATTTTACGGAGAATGTTACAAATTTCAGTTATTTTTTCCCATTTAACATCCTCCAAAACATCTTCAGAATCAGTGACTAAACGAAGTTTGGCAAGGGTTTTTGTAAAAGCATGAAAGTCATTTTTTAGTGCATTAGAATGTACGTTCGTTTTTTGTCTCACGGATTTTTTATACCGTTCAATTAGATCTTTCTTTAAGAGAAATTTTTCGTTTCTTAGATCGTCAGTATCATATTTGAAGAATTCAAAAAAGGAAAACGCAGGCGAATTAAGGACATTAGGCTCCAATAGTTTTAGAGCCTCCATAATAGAAGAAGAAAGTGCCAATCTAAACAATCGAGCATGGACTTCCCATGATAAAAACTTGCATATTTGGACATATTTAACTAAAGTCAGATCAGCATTCAAAAACTATATCGCATCATAGGAGTCATTTTCTTTCTCTGAACCATAATGCTATCAAGGATTTTCGTATAATTGGATCTAAAAACAGGCATAAAGAAAAGAAATTGATCATCAGTTCATGCAAGAACAAGCAGATATAGAAAATTGGATTGAGTGCAAAAATAAATCACGTTTTATATCATTGCACAAGATAGGGTGCGGAAGTGACTTACTTGGATAAAAAGAAGAAATAACACATCTTATTTAATTAAAACACAAGGGTTTTTTCTTTGTTATTTTTATTTTCCGCAACAGGCGACATTTAATTCTCTTATCATAGGCAGGAAAACAAGATCTAATGTTTTTGTCATAAAATCATAGAACATAATACAAATATCAAAATCTGAATGGCTAGTGCGTATTAAGAGATGTTGAATAGTTTCTTGGCATTTTTGTACATCAGATAGTCTCTGAATTCTTTTTTGATGGTGAGTTTAGCTACAAAATTCAGATATGAGTCCATACTGCTGATGGGCCAATCAGTGCCATACAGCAGATATCGTGGCTCTCCTGCATAGTTTATCAGTTCTGCGACTTTTTCTTTCATCATTTTTTCAAAAAAGTGGTCAAAAGAGCCAACAACAAGGCCAGATACATCGGCGTAGACATTGTGATTTTTGTAAATGACCTCCTGAGCGTCTTGGATCCAGGGATTTCCTAGATGACACATTACGATTTTTAGTTCGGGATTATCTACAGCCACATCATCAAGGTTGAGGGGTCTAGAGTAGCGCAATTTGCCTGTGCTAGAAAATGTATCACCAGTATGAAACATCACAGGAATGTCAAATTCAATGCAAGTATCGTATACTTTTTGATATCTTTCATCGTAAGGATAATAGTGTTCATAACCAGAATAAATCTTCATGGCTTTGATTCTGCCATCTTTGATTAATTGTCTATAACGTCTAAGATCCTCATCAGTGTGATGATCTATTGTAAATCCAGCCGCAACGCCAAGATTATCATATTTTTTAATCCCTTCAATAATTTTTTCAGTTGAAGGTCTTTCAGAATTTATTTTGTAAGAAGACAAAATTATTGCATAATCAACATTGTTGCTAACCATCTCGGTTTGAAGCATTTTTAATCGATCTTCTAACAGCGGAATATGCTGCGTCAGTTCGTACTGATTCACATGCACATGACAGTCGATAATCATTGTTTTTCTACAAAATGAGGATTTTTCCATTCAATAAAAGTTGCATTGTTTAATGATCTCGGATCCTTCATGTAATTAGGCAGTATTTTGATGAATTTGAAGCCATTACGTATCTGAAATGACAGAACAGGTTCTTTAATTTCATGACGCTTGACCTTGTGCACATACTCTAGTGGGGAGAGTTGCGCGTTTTCACAGTAGTTGATCAGTCTTGCTCCAGCTATTATTCTGCGTAAGTTCAGTCTTATTGCCAATGCCTTTCTTGCATCATAGAGTTTTGTAGCAACGCCCAATCTCCTATGATCAGGATGGGATGATACATCTGCACCATAAAGAGAATCGCCATTTGGATCATGGTTTTTAAAAAAACTATCGCCACAGGCGTCTTTCCAAGTGTGTTCCTGATATTCAGATTTCAACTTAACAATTAAACTACTGCAGGATCCAATAATTTTTTCATGATACTCTGCAACAAACTGACCTTCAGGAAAGATTTCCAAATGAGCAGATAATTGGTCAGGTTTCCAATATACCCCTTCAGCAGCCATTGCAGGAAATGCAACTTTTTGTAGTTCTACAACTTTAGGAATGTCATCTTTTGTCATCGTACGTACAATCACATGACTGTGTCGTGTATGGATGGAAGTGTCTTTATCCATTTCTTCATTTATAGTGATTTAAAAGATCCTGATCAAATGTAATATCGTCGTTTTTAGATTTCTTTTTAAAAATATCAGTTAATTTCTTTATTGTATGTCCTACCTCGATTTGATTCCACAGTAGTAAGAACAAAAGACATATTTTAACATATACAGTAAAATGTTGTCAGCAACATTCTTGTTTTAATTGGTTAAGGAATTTTTTTAATAGCAATGTTCTCTTTTTAGCTTCAATTTTACCGGATTTTGTGTTCATTAGCGATTCAAGTTTCAATAGTTTTTGAAAGAAATGATCAACAGTCCAGGTTTTATCATCAGGCTTATGTCTGTTGCAGAAAGGATCGTTTGGATTGTAAAATGGGCGTTTAAGCAAGCCCGCAGTAGCAAATGCTCGTGCAATACCTATTGCTCCCAAAGCATCCAGCCTATCAGCATCTTGAAGAATTTTTCCTTCAAGAGTTTTAGGAGTTTTATTTTGTGAAAAACTATGATCGCGAATGGCATCTGAGATGATCACTATTTCTTCATCAGAAAAGGGGTATTTTTTTAAAATTTGTTTTGATTTTTTTGCGCTATTAATTGAAGACAGTTTAGAATTCTTGTGAGATTTCGGGTAAGACACTATATCATGCAATAATGCAGCAGACAAGACCAGTTTCTCATTTGCCTTTTCTTTTTTGCATATGTTCTGAGCATTGCGATACACTCTCATAACATGTTCAAAATCATGTGAAGGATCGCTTTGGACTATTTTTTTCACATCACTTTTAATCAAATCAAGGACCTTCATTTAGAATCTCCATATTTTTGGCTTGACAAATTTTATTTTTTTCTGAGTGATCAACACTGTCCAATTTACGGATGCAAACAGAACTATCAGCATAATGCCAAAGCCGTCAATCAATAAGATTCCAGTAAGACGATCTTCAAACAATTCTAAGAAGGGTTTCATCACAGCATTTCCAAAATAAATCATCACAACGTACGAAATAGTTCTGCCAAACCAAAATCCGGCATACATTCCGATGCTTTTTGCATGCATTAACCCATATGCAATGAACAATATGTTGCTTGGAAGGGGGGTTGCACCAAACAGAAATGACGCGATTACATAGCCGTATTTCTTTCGATTAAGATAATCTCCAATTATGTCAAGATTAGATTTCTGCTCTTCTCCAACAAATTTTCTAAATAATCCGCTCATTTTTTTGAGCGTAAATCTACCAATTGTGGCACCCGTTGCACCAACCATTGCCAAAACAATCACATTCAAACTGGGATCAAGAAGATAAAACGATGTCAAGATAATCCAGCTTGGAGGCATTAAAATCGGGGCAGCATTTACTCCGATCAATACCAGAAAAATGCCATAATACGAATATTCACTAAAAATTTCAAAAATGTCCGCCATCTTTCAAGAAATATACTTTTTTTGTTTCTAAACCCTTGTATTCAGGTTCAGTCAGGAAAAAATATCATTTTAATCTAAAAAAATTAAAAAAAATTACATGTTTTTTAGTTCTTTGATTATGTTTTGTAACAAATCAGATCAATCGTACAATATACTTATAAGCAATTCATGCATGTATTAACACATGTCTGAGCTGATTTGGAAGTGTTATCGATGCAATTTAACTTTCAAAGACACAGATGTGGCAAAAATGCATAAAAAAATTTCATCGCATTCCATAACCAAAATAAAAGCAATAGTAGCATAATCTAAAGTATTTCCATCCGTATCACAGTATTAGTAAATAATGGTGCAGAGGGTGGGATTTGAACCCACGAACTCCTGAGAGAAGGGATTTCCTATTTGTGGATCTTGAGTCCCTCTCGGTTGACCGGGCTTCGATACCTCTGCAATGAGAGTGAATAATGACCATTATTTTTCAATTGCTATTGCAGTAAATCAAAAAAATAATTCTATTTTTTGGACAAAGCTTTTAATCGTGTTAATAAGACCTGAAAAGATATGTCAGAATTCATACCAATTTCAGACGCAAAAAAAATGCGTAGTGGGGTTAATGTTGAAGCCATTGTTAAAAGCAAAGGAGACGCAAGAACCGTGAATCTAAAGAGTGGAGGAACAGTAGGTGTCTGCGATGCAATCATAGTTAACGGCGATGAAACTGAAGACAACCAAATGAAACTCACATTATGGGGTGATGACATCAAAGCAGTAAATGTTGGAGATAAAGTTGTCATCACAAATGGATATACCAATGAGTTCAAAGGCGAAGTGTCCTTGACCAAAGGCAAATACGGTAAGATGGAAATTAATCCATAGTCAGAATCACAACTCAATAGTTTCTTTTATTTTGATAATTTTTCCAATCTACAAATATCACTAGCAATCCAACTATCAACACAATAATCCCCAATATGATCAAGATTCCTGAAACAATGAGTGGGAAAATCATTTTCATCACAGGCGAATTTGGATTTGAAAGAGCATCTGAGTTTTCAGGATCTTCTGAAAACATCACAACGACATCAACATTATCATCCCCAATGTTTTTAATTTCAAAATTCAACGTATCTGACGTAGTGATTTCCAGGACTTCAAATAAAATTGGCTCATCTTGAATAAACACGCCATAGTCATCACCAAAAATATTGGATATTTTCACAGACAGTTTATCTCTTGATTGATAATCAATTATCTGAATTCCCCATAAAAGTGAAACGTTAGACGAAGATATGTTATAAGAGACATATGCTGAATCACCAGGCATAATTTCAACTTCATCTGAAACATCATCAAACATGCCTTCAAACAATAACGGTACTGAAAGATCACCGGATTTGGAAATACTGGAAGGGATGGACAAAGCAGCAATTGAGAGTGAAATTCCAATCAAGATCACACCGGTAATTGAAATTACGATGCCTTTTTTGTCCATCATGGAAAATTAGTAAAAAGCTACTTTTATGTTATAGAAGCTAGATGTTGATGAAAATCAGAATTATCCAGACTTCTTTTTAGCTGGCTTTCTTTTGGCCGCAGTCTTTTTAGCTGGCTTTCTTTTGGCCGCAGTCTTTTTAGCTGGCTT
>JAOUNZ010000070.1 GCA_029880665.1 Candidatus Nitrosopumilus sp. | reverse complement strand
ACTTGATCGCTTTATTGTTTGGTTTAAGCAGTGGTTACGTAAAAACAATTTCAAAGGATCATGGATCAATACTGTCAACGAACAGGAGATCCGCACCATGCTGGCCAAGGCTGCGCGTGAGGTGGTGGATAAAGGCAAAACCAGTAAGGCGCAAACCGATCAGGATGTTGTGAGTGAAGTAGCACACAGTACAATGTTACAACGTAAAAAAGATGTGTTTTTCTCAAACCTTAAAAAGCACGTGCAGAACATTAATGCAAAAGCATTATTGCCCAGAGACTGGATATCCCAGATATTTAACCGTCATAAAAAGACAGGCGATCTATCACCAAAACCCGGACTGAGTAATGAGCAGCTGGAGTGGGTTGGTATTGCAGACTGGTTAAATGAACAGGATGGAAAAGTAACCAAACAGGATGTGCTTGAGTTTATTGATCAGAACGATATCAAGATCGAGGAAAAAATATTAGAAACTCCTAAGTACGGTAGGAAGTGGTCAAGACGACAATATGTTAAACAGAAAATGAAATCTTTTAATATTGAGCGTGATGATGATGGTTATTATTTGATTAAAGATGAGAACGGTGAATATCTAAAAGATATTAATGGCGATAAAATTTACGAGTCTGAAATGGGTTTTACAGAAAACAGAATACAAAATAAATCAATACGTTTGGCAGATGAACTCACCCATGCACAAAGGCTGGAATACTTAGGTATTGATGTTGGTAGTCTTGATGAAGCTGATTATGCTTCAACAGAATCACCTAAGCATGGTAGGTATGTTCTTGGTGGTGAGAGTGAAAATTACAAAGAGTTGTTATTGATAACACCATCAAAGGAAGCGGTGCCTCCTTACAATGAGGATAACGTGATCCCAATAAATAGTTTGGATGATCACAGTGGTTACAGATCGCCTGAAAGGTTTTGGTATTTTAAAACCGATGATAATGTATATCAGATATTAAAGTCAGATTACTCTACTCAGGAGTCAGCAAAACAATATATCATTGAAAAGAAGAAGCCCAGCAACACTGATGCCAATAAGTTTTACGGCCATGATGCTCACTACCCTGATGCAGATATTCAGGTATGGGTACGGTTTAATGAGCGTACCGATAACGAAGGTAAGAGCGTTTTATTCATTGAGGAGATTCAATCTGACTGGCATCAAGAAGGAAGATCTAGAGGTTATAAAAATGATGAGGGTGGAATTTCTAATGCAGAAAGGAAAAAATTACATAACGAATCAAAACGTATTTTAAGCAGGTATAACGATCTAGGTTTTGACTCATCATACCAAGCGTTACAAACAATAAAACATCACAATGAAAGGAATAGTGTGCCGTGGAGTGAGACATGGGATACAACAGATTTTATGCCGGGTGAGGTTGAATACATAAACAAGTATTTAGAAGTAGTCGCAAAGTACGCTTATAACAAAGATGGAAAGGTGCAAGACACCGTATTTAAACAAACATGGCACATGCCAGCCATGAAACGCATGATCCGCTACGCAACAGAGAACGGGTTTGATCGTATTGCATGGACAACCGGAAAACAGCAAAACGAAAGATGGAGCTTAAGCACCCAAGTAGAGTCTATCAATCACAAAAAAAATAGTGATGGAACTTACGATCTCAGAGTGGCCCCCAAAGAAGGGATGGACACCATTAGCAAAACTAATTTAACTAAGGATAATCTTATAGAGCTTGTCGGTAAAGAAATGGCCGAGAAAATTATCAATCGTGAAGGTGAGATCGATCCTGATAGCCATACTGCTTTTATTAGAAAAAGAGGTTTTGGCGTAGAGGTATTTAATACAGCAGATGCAGAGGTGGTGCAGAGTAAGAATATTGGAAACCGGTATGATCTCGTTTACAAGGATGCAGTTATTGGCGAACAAAGAGAAAAGGAATTTATGGAATCATGGAAAAAAGAGAGCAGTGGTTGGTATGTGTATTATCAAAATGGCTCTGCACACGGATCTTTTCCAGACAAAGAAACCGCAACAAGAGTTATGGAAAATGGAAACATTGAGTACACAGATCTATCACCAGAAAACGATCCAAGAGTATTAAAAGGTGATGGTTTGGAGATCGGTGGATCCGGTATGAAAGGTTTTTACGATAACAAACTTGTCAAGAGCGTTAACAAGTATATTAAAAAATGGGGTGGTAAAGTTGGTGAGACAAAGATATCTACACAGGAGGAAGGTGTTAACTCATTCACCATGGGAGAGTTAAGAGAAAACGGACTTGAAGGGATCCCATTCTCTACACTTATAGATCTTGATGATAGTGTTTCAGTAGAAAATGAACTCACTGGAGAATCCATACCTTTTGACTCACACAAGGATGCTAGTAAATATATCCATGATGAAATGAAAAAACTGATCGGATCAAAGGTGCACTCCATTGATGTGACCGATCAAATGCGTGATGCAGCATTGGAAGGCCAGCCAATGTTTAAACGTAAGAGAAAACCAAAGATAATGAAAAAGGTTGGCAAGGAAACCGGCCCACTGTCTGATGTTAAGAAAGCACTCAAGCAGCCTGTAAAAACTTACCGTAGATTACAGGAAATGTTTGTGCATGAAATTCTGGATGCTGGCCTACCATTGAGAAACATGGTTGATAACGTGGCTCCTGATATGCCTGCATCTGAAAATCCATATTTTGCATGGAGGCTTTTATCTGGTGACTCTGCGGTAATAGAGGACTGGATCGGGTTAGGCGGTAAAGGCACAGAGGGTACCGTGCCTTATAAGCTGGAGGACCGTATCCAAAAGAAATGGGGTAAATCACTCAGGGCAATACTTGAACCTGTAATGGTTGATACCCAGACGTTTGATGAGTTTAAGGCTTACGTTATTGCAAAACACGCGCAGGAATTGAAAGAGGTTGGCAAGGAAAATCTATTTAATGATGAGGATATTGCCGAGGGGTTAGGTTTTGAAAATGAAACCTTTACAAAGGCTGCATCAGAACTTTACAAATATAATGACAGCCTGATGCAGTACGCAGTGGACGGTGGATTTTTATCTACTGAAACAGCAGAACAATTAAAACGCTATTCATATTACGTTCCATTTTTCCGTGAGGCAGAGCATGAGGGTGATGTAGGCGGCAAGCGTAAAGGTGGAGTATTCAAAAGGCTCACAGGTGGTAAACAGAATATTAAGGATCCTATTCTGAACATCATGGAAAACACAGCCAATATAATTCACGCGGTTAACCGTAATGCTGTACTTATAAAAGCATACCAATTATCAGAATTGCATGAGGACGGTAAAGCATGGGTAGAAAAAGTTAAGATGCCTATGCAAATGTTAAAGGTATCAAGCGACAGGGTGATCGAGGGGTTATCAGAGCAGGGTGTAAAGATTGATCCATCATCAGCTGGCGATATTGCGATCATGCAAACTTATTTCCAGAACAAGCCGATAGGTGATGAGAAAAATAAGATTGTTATTATAAAAGTAGATGGTAAAAACGCTGCTATTAAAATAAACAATGCGGATTTTTGGAAGTCATTACACGCATTTGCTCCCATGGAGTTAGGTTTGGTTACTGATATTGCAGCAATCCCGGCAGGCACATTAAGGACTGGGATCGTGTTATCACCAGACTTTATGGCTGCCAATTTTATGCGTGATACATTCTCTGGGTTTGTTCAGGCCAAGAAAGGCAACACCATGATCCCGGTGCTATCAACCGCGCAGGGAATGAAACAGGCAGCCACTACATCAGAGTCTTATAAAATGTATCGTGCATTGGGTGGTGCTAATGCTGATTTTTGGCATAGTGGATCCAAAGAAGAAAAAGCCACGCTTGAAAGACTGGAGACTATTGGTAAGTTTAGACCGGGCACTGTATTAAATCCGTTGAACGTGGGCCGGTGGTTGAGAAAATTAGGCACTATCTCAGAGTCTGGTACCAGATTGAAAGCCATGGAAAACACATTTGATGAGGATGTGGATAACGCGATCTTATCAACACTTGAGGGCCGTGAGATATCCGTGGACTTTGGTATGCATGGCGCATCAAAAACTATTCGCATACTGGAAAGGATCACGCCATTCCTTAACCCTGCAAAACAGGGGCTGTATAAAATGACTCGTACTTTTGGTGATCAAGGTGCTCTTACATTAGCGCGTGGTAGTGCCTTAACTGCCCTTACACTTTTATTATGGCTGCAGAACCGTGATAAAGAGTGGTACAAAGATATAGAGGACTGGGAGAAAAATACATATTGGCATTTTGATATTGGACTCAGGACTGACAAGGATGATGTTATCCCGGTAAGGATCCCTAAACCATTTGAGTATGGTGCAGTGTTTGGATCATTCTTTGAGGCGTTTTTTGAGTACGTGGAGGACTCATTAAAAGATGCTGATGATGCAGGCAGGAAAGCCATGAAACGATTTACATCAACATTAGAGGATGTTTTCGGTTTAAGAATGACCCCTACAGTAGCAATACTACCGATTGAATTATGGTCAAACCACAGCACCTTTACTGAGAGGAATATTGTGCCAGAGAGCATGGAAAATATAGAGTCACGGTACCAATATGGATCTGGTACCTCTATGTTTTCACGTAAGCTGGGAGAGGCTACTGGTATGTCACCATACAAACTGGATCACTCTGTCCGTGGTTTGTTTGGTACATTGGCCACGTATGGGTTAATGGCATCAGAGCAGCCGTTTACATGGTTGGCTGATGAGGCGCAGTTACCATCACGGCATTGGTACCAGATGCCAGTCATTAAAAGGTTTGTGTCTGATCCACATCGTAGCAGCACAAGGCACATGACAGAGTTTTATGAAAAACTGGACAAGATGAGGACCGAGCAAAACACGTGGAAGTTTTTAGATTATGATATGGATTATCTGGATGGGCTTGATGATCTAACCTCATTTGAAAAACCAGTGGCAGAGGCAGGTGCTAAAATATTGTCAGAGTACAGAAAGGACAATAAGCGCATACGTAATGATAAGAGGTTAACGCCAGCCATAAAACAAAAGCTGATTGATGCCAATAAGAAAGGCATGAAAGAAGCGGTGAAAATTTACAACATGAATTTAGGGAGTAAGCCATGACAGCACCAACAGATTATGCAAGACAAGGTGATTTTACTGATGATGAGAACACCAATAAAGGTGGTCGAGTTACACAAGACTCTGCACAACTAGATGCAGAGTTTGATGATATCGAAAGAGTGATCAGTGAAATTACTACAAACCTAAACTTGATCCAAAGGGCTGATACATTAATTAATGCCGGGGTGGTGCCTTACTCTGCATTGACCGGTGAGTGTATATCTGCAATCAGTGCATTGAACGGCAGTAATGTGTGGGTGTTACGTGGTGCATGGTCAGCAAGCGGCACTGATTACAATGTAAATGATGTTGCAACCAATGGTGGTGAGTCTTTTTTAAGTATTACTGATCACACATCAGGCGCAACAGTGCCAGCAGATGATGCTACTAATTGGCTAAAACTTTCCCAGAAAGGCACAGACGGTACCGCTTTTACGTGGCAAGGATCTTGGGTAGTAGATACTAATTTTTATGTGAATGATGTAGTGGAGGAATCAGGATCCACATACATATGTATAACCGATCACACATCTGACTCATCCACATTTGCCACTGATGCTGCGTACTGGGAGTTAATGGCATCACAAGGCACTGATGGTACCAGTACATTACCTACAGAATCAGGCTCATCTGATGAGCGTGTATTGATATCTAAAGGTGCACCATCATCCAGAGTGTGGGGTTATGTAACAACCACTCAGGCACCCACACTTGCACCACTGGCCGCAC
>JAOUNZ010000069.1 GCA_029880665.1 Candidatus Nitrosopumilus sp. | reverse complement strand
CACCACCTGCCCCTGCAGAGAAGAATAATGCAATTCCTCCAACTGCCCACATCATCGGTGTTGCAAATTTGATCCTACCGTTCCACATTGTAGCCACAAAGTTAAACACGTGTAATGCAGATGCAGGAACTGCTGCAAGAGTTCCTACCATAAAGACGGTTTTCTCAGTAAATGACATACCGGTTGCATACATATGATGTGCCCACGATGAGAAACCGACTATAGAGAGTAACACGAAAGCAAAAATTCCAGATTGATAGCTGTGAATCGGTTTTCTTGAAAATCTTGGAATAATTTCATACATCATTCCAATTGCAGGAATTACTAACACGTATACTTCTGGATGGAACGTAAACCAGAACAAGTGAGCATATGCAATCGGATCTCCTCCCATTGCAGGATTGAAGAATCCAGAAACACCAAGTCTATCAGTAAGTAACATCAACAGTGCAGCAGCAAATGTTGGGATTGCAACCAGTATAATTAATGATGAGGACAAGAATGACCACGCTAAAAGTGGGACTTGCCCGATTGACATGTCTGGATGCTTACATTTGAGAATTGTGACAATAAAATTGATAGCTCCAAGTACTGATGAAATACCCAAAATTTTTAGTCCAAAAATCCACATGTCAGCAGCTGGACCGGGAGCACTAATGATAGAATAAGGTGGTGTTGCATACCATGTAAAGTCTGCAAAGCCTAACCAGATAAGTGCACCTGCTGGTGGGATCATCCAAAACGCAATTGCATTAAGTTTTGGATATGCCATGTCTTTGTATCTAACCATGATTGGAACAAAATAATTACCAACTGCAGATGCAAATGGAATGATAAACAAAAAGATCAGTGTAGTGCCATGAACAGTGAAAATTCTGTTAAATGTCATCGCATCACTAATAATTTGTGCTCCTGGAAGGAACAACTCTGCCCTAATTGCAAGTGCCAAAGCACCACCTAAGAACAAGAATCCTATGGATGAAATAAGATAAAGTAATCCAACATCAGTATGATGTGTTGAGAACATTATTTGCCAAATTGGGCGGGGTTTTTGTAACTCCAGAACCATTAGTTAATTCCTCCGAGTAATTGTGATAAAAGCGTTGTCAAGATGATGGTTCCTCCACATATAATGTTCCTCTCATGTTATAGTGAATTAATCCACAATACTCTCTGCATTGAATATCATGTTGTCCTACTTCGGTTGGTGCAAACCATACAGTATTAACTCGACCAGGTACTGCATCCATCAAAACAACATAATCATGAATGTTAAAAGAATGGTTAACGTCTTTAGATTCTATCTCAAACTTGTATGCCTTGCCAGCTTTTACATGTAATTCACCTAGTTCTTTAGTACCATCTTCATGCTCAAAAGTCCAGTACCATTGTTGCCCAGTTACCTTGATAACTTCAGCATCTTCAGGAACATGATCGACAAGTCTTTCTGCCTCCCAAGCTTCTGCTCCTACCCAGACCATTAATGCAATTACAACACCAACATATATCCATTCAGGCCAACTAGAATGTCCACTCAATTTTACCAGTCCGTCCCCTCATATGGAGT
Source organism: Candidatus Nitrosopumilus sp. (assembly GCA_029880665.1). Classification (GTDB taxonomy): domain Archaea; phylum Thermoproteota; class Nitrososphaeria; order Nitrososphaerales; family Nitrosopumilaceae; genus Nitrosopumilus. The sequence continues at coordinate 4,277 of JAOUNZ010000069.1, read as the reverse complement.
TGGTTTTGCTTTTGGATTTGATTCTCTAAATCTCCAACACTGCCAAATAATTGTACCAGATACTACGGCACCAACTACAAATGCTATAGTCATCATTTTGAAAAATAAGTTCCAAATAATTACTCTACGATCAAGGTATTGACCAGGTTCATCTCCTGCAGCAAATGCAGATTCTATAACTGGAACTATTACCATAACTGCCAATACTAAGAATAACACAATCATCTTTTTCATTAGCGATTGAATGACGTCATCTATAATTTCTATTTAAGGGTTTTCAAGATTACTAATTACTAACCCTGATCGAATCGCGATGGGTGCATCACATTTAGCCCTGAAAGGGATAATTTTCTCTCTTTTTCTCTAAAAATGTTAAGAGATGCATTTGCAATGATTAATTCAAACAAATTGGTAGGAGAAAGATCAATTATAGTGGATAACATGGCTTTGATAGGATCCATATGAGTAACAAGTACCACATTTTCATCAGGATGTTTTTCAATTACATGATCAACTATCCCTAAAACTCGTTTTTTTACTTCGGTGAAAGTTTCTACCCCATTATGGGCAATTTCTAATTCACTATTATAGAATTTCATAAAGACGTTTCCATGACTAGTAAAAATTTCATCATACGGAATACCAGTGAATTTACCCATATCAAGCTCAATTAGACGTTCATCAATTGTAACATTAAGTGAATTGTGTTCTGCAACAATCTCTGCAGTATGCTTTGCTCTTTGGATTGGACTAGAATAGATTGCAGAGATGTTCATGTGTTCTAGTAATTCAGCAGTATGCTTTGCTTGTTTAATCCCAATCTCAGTTAATGGAATGCCTTCAGCTCTTCCAACTAAGATTCTTTCAGTATTATTTTTGGCTTGGCCATGTCTAAGGAAAATAATCTGACCCAAATTGATTGAAATTCAAATAGAGATAATAATAAGATTATCAGACAGTTATCATGAAGATTGGAATAATTGGTGGAACTGGAGGGATGGGGAAAGGTTTTGCTTTAAGGTTATCACGAAACCATGATGTTATTGTTGGCTCTAGAGATGCGGCAAGAGCATCTGAATCTGCAACAGAATATTTCAATATAGCAAAAGAAGCATTTGGAGAAATTAAAGGATCAGTTTCCGGAAAAGATAACGTTTCGGTTGCAAAAGAAAGTGATGTTTTAATTTTATCAATCCCATATGAGAATATTGATTCTGTGTGTTCTGAAATATTATCTAAAGTCAAAGACAGTTGTGTTGTAGTGTCACCAATCGTTCCAATGATAAAAACAGATGTAGGATTTGAATGTGTTTCAATTAAAGAGAATAAACCGTTTTCATACAAGCTTGTAGCAAATCATATGAAAAATAAATCAAAGTTAGTTTCAGCATTTCATGTAATTTCTGAAAAAAAATTAGTAAATCCAACACTGGAATTAGATTATGATATCTTTGTCTGCGGAGATGATGATGAATCAGTTCAGGTAGTAAATAAGCTGATTGGTGAGATTAAAGGGTTGAGATCAATTTACTTGGGATCAATAGAATTGTCATATCTTGCAGAAATGTCAACGCCATTACTTCTCAATGCAATGATAAGAAACAAGCTAAAGAATCCAGGAATCAAGATTATCTAAGCCTATTTTTCACTTAACATGAGTTATGAATATTATAGACGTGGTAGAAATTGGCTTACAGCTATAGGTGTTCTTTTTTGTGTTATGGGTGGGATAGTAATGATTCAGCAATTATTGATATGGGGTATAGACTTTGTTGAAGAATTTTTGGTGAATGGTGAGATTACCAATGAAAAAGTTTCAATGGCAATGTTGATCTTTGGGATTTTTATGATTACGTTAGGATTTAGAAAGCATGAACAGAGATGAATTTCTAAAATCTCAGAAAATATTACGATTAGCAACAATTAGTGAAAACAAAATGCTCCACATTGTTCCTGTCTGGTATAGATATAATAAAAAAAAAATTTACATAGGAACAAACACCAGAACGCAAAAGGCAATAAACATCAAGAAAAATAAACGAGTTTCTTGCTGTGTTGATGTGGGAATTAATGCTCCAGAAATTTATGGGGTCATGATTCAAGGAAACGCAAGTCTGGTTTTAGAAAACAACAAGGTAAAGAGATTAGCAAAAAAAATTCTTTTGCGATATTTTAATACGCTGAATAACAAATCTGCAAAAGAATTGCTAGATGACACAGATTGTATTATAGAGATAATTCCTGAGAAATTTTCAGTATGGAATTACTGACTCATAAATTCTTCAATTTTGTTCATTGCTGAATCCAAAACTTTCAGGTCAGGAAGATAGACCAGTCTAAAATGTCCACTGCCATATTTCGTGCCAAAACCTGAACCATGAACAGTCAGAACTCCTTTTGTTTCAAGTAATTTTGTAACAAATTCCTTATCGGTACCAAATCGATTGTCTTCAATTTTTGGAAATGCATAAAATGCACCTTTTGGGTTAGGGCAAGAAAGGCCAGGCATTTCATTAAGTCGCCTTACAACCAGATCTCGATGTTTTTTAATTTCAGAGACAAAATCATTGATGTAATCTTGTGGTCCGCGAAGAGATTCCAGAGCTGCATGTTGTACTGGAAGGCTGGTTGCGATTCTAACTCTTGCCAGTTTTGGAAGATGTTCACGTAATGCTTCAAGCTGTGGTGATCGATTAAATGCAATATATCCAATTCTCCAACCAGACATTAAATGGACTTTGGAGAATCCATTTAGAACAATTACAGGTGAATCTCCTGCAACCTTACCAATCCCTACAAAATTTTCATCAAAAATTATTTGATCATAGATTTCATCACATATGATGTATAGATTATGTTGATTTGCGATGTTTACTAGTTCTTTGAGGGATTTTTCATTAAACACTACACCTGTAGGATTGTTTGGACTGATTAGACAAATAGCAACAGTCTTTGAAGTGATTTTAGATTTTATATCTTCAATATCTGGTGTTGAATTATCCAAGTCAACTGCAAACTCTACAGGAATGCCTCCATGTAATCTAACATAAGAAGCATATGGTGGGTAGTACGGTCCAGGCAATAGTACTTCATCTCCTTCTTCTACAATTGAGGAGATTACCATATCAAGTCCTTCAGAAACACCATTTGTAATTAGAATTTCATCCGCATCAATTGAGAGACCCTTTGCATTTTCTTTTTTAGCAATCTCTTGTCTTAACTCTAAAATACCTTCAGAGGAGGAATAATAATTTTCACCTCTGTTGATTGCAGTAATCAAAGCTTGTTTTACATTTTCAGGCGGTTGAAAGCCAAATTGAACAGGATCACCAATGTTGAGATAATCAACTTGCATTCCTTTTTGTTCTACTTTTCTTGCAGCAAGAACAATATCTCGAATTGCATATTCAACACCAATTACTTTTTTTGATACTTTCAAAGTATCTAGACAGATATTTAGGCCTGTTAAATTCTTACTTGTTTGGACTCGTTGCACAGTCTGGATAGTGCGAGCGGCTTCGAACCGCTAGGTCGAGGGATCGAAGCCCTCCGAGCCCTTTAGATTATCTTATAAAGTAAATAACTACTCAACTTCATGAAATGAAGATATCATCATTCAAGATTTCATTAGTATTGATAATTATTGGGATGATTTGGATATCGGTAGTTTTTAATGAAACTGAAAAAACATATGATTCTATTCTATTAAAGCAATCAAATTCAATTGAAGCAAAATCAGAGTTTTTAGGTATAGGTATAGGGTATTACAAATTATACATGCCTGAATTTGCGGGAGAGGATATGTTTGTTCAGATATTAGATACTAACGATAATGTAATTGAAGAACAAAGAGTCCATACAAAAATGGCTGTCGGGTATTTTCATTTTAATGAAAACGGCACATATACTGTTAAAATTACAAACATTTCGAATAATCCTATTGATTTGCAAATAGAGTTTGGAAATACAAATTCACAGAAAATGATGCCAGCAGGGATTACGCTTTTAGCAGGAGCTCTTGGAATGATGATAATATCATACATAAAAATAAAAAATTACAATATAGAACAACCTGAAGAAAATATTTCATAGATTTGAATACATTGGATGGTATGTCCAAAAATCAGAACTAGATTAAAGAGTAACCAAGTAGTAAAAAACAAAAATGACATAATGGAAAAAGGGAGAAATACTTTGAGTTTAGTATGTTCTCTGTTTTTTAATATCAATACTCCTCCTAATGATGCAAGAACTAGTCCAAATTCTAATGGTTGATG
>JAOUNZ010000068.1 GCA_029880665.1 Candidatus Nitrosopumilus sp. | reverse complement strand
TCTGGCTCATTTAACACATCTATTGCCCAAGTCTGATTCTTTATTTCTGGGATGTAAAAGATTTGATATGCTGCGTCTATGAACTCATATCTCTGATTGGTGATCATCTCTTTTGCAAGTCTCAAATATTTTTTCTTTACATCTTTTGATAAATCATCTGCAGTAATTCCCCATGAATTCATCAAGCAAAAGTAAAACTTTATGTTGTATTTTTTTGTAATGGTACATGCATCAACCAAATTGTAGATGAGTTTCTCATCGGGTCCTATGATATTTCCTTGCTCAATAATCAATCCCTCAAATCTCTCAAAGAGCCATAAGCGAACCACCCGTATCCCAATCTCTGAAATATCCTTTATGTATCGCTCAAAGTTCTCTTCTGAAAATGTCGGGTTTGGCTCATAATCAACATCTTGTTTGCGAGTCACATTGTAACCAAAATCATGGTCATACTGGCCATCAACCCAAGGTAAATTGATGCCAACCGTGAATGTCATTTCGTTCCTGACTCTAAAACTGCATCAACTACAATACTAGAGTATTTTTTCATAGGATCTGTCTCGTTATGACTTATCATCCCTCTTGCATCTGCAATTGCGGCAGCTGTCAACCTCTTGTTCACTTCTGCATCAAATACTCCTTCTAATGAGTTGTATGCCCATCCATTTGCACCTGTATTTTGTAAAAGGCCCTTTACATATCCACGAATAAATGTCTCTTTTATTTTTGGACTTTTTTCTTTCCAGTCGATTATGGCTGGTACTGCATCAAGACTTTGTTTTACAATTTTTTCAACTTGTTTTTGCTCAAGCGGAAAATTTTCAATGTATTTCTGTGCTACTGCATATTCGATTGCTTTTTTAAATGCCTGACCGCTTAGACTAGCCAACAATTCATTATACTTTTCATCACCAAAATTATCTTTGATTGATGTTAGTGCAAGGTTCTGAAGTTTCACCTTTTGTTCTTCGGGAATCTTTCCATTATCATCTCTGAGTTCATTCGCTGCTTTACTGTACATCGATACCGTCTTTATTGCATCTTGTGTGATCATCGTGATTTGCTCTGCTTTAATTTGAATGTCATACTTTTCTTTGAAGTATTTTGATGCTATTGGTCCTACTACTGTTCCTACAAGAACCATGAAAAAATTTGATTCTAAAATTTGAATATATGGATTTGAATCAACAGTACATAATTCCCATTCCACACATCCAATTGAAAGTATCATTAGTGCGCCAATAACTCCAAGCGTGGATCCGCAATGTAGTTCATATAATTAGAAAATTTTGTCTTCTCGGCCTTTTTTGAGCCGTCTTTTTTCATATCTGCTGTAGTTTCTTTCATTTCAAGTTCTTCTTTTATTTGCCTGTTTTTTGCCTCAAACATTACCTCATTTTCTTTGCATTTTCTAATTATTCTATCAAAGAATTCTCTTTCTTTTCCACTGAGGCTTTTACTTACCTCATCAAATTCGGATATTTCGTCTGAAATTACTTCATTAATTTTTTTGATATCGATCTCAATTCTTTCCTTTTCTGGTTCATCAGGATCCTGGATTTTTTTTAACTAAATCTCTTGAACGCTCTGTAATCACATTGTAATCTGGACATAATATTATTTTAATACGATTATGATTCGCATGATATTCAATTTTTCAGATCCTGTACGAAACAAGAAGTTTTGTATTTTCTTGGAAGTGTGTAAAAATGATAAAATACAAACTCTAATTATTTACTCATGTGGAAAGTTTGTTAAACATCGTCTAACAAAAAACCCATCTATCAAAGCATAGAAAAATACTTTGGTAACAAAATCATGCTGTTCTGATTTTGGGTATTTTGCATTGATTTAATTTGTAAGAATTATGTCTGATTGGGCAGGAATAAATAGAATACACATGCACCCTAATCATGTTCGGAAGAAAACCTACTCTGAAAGAAGGAACCCAGATATTCTCCGTCAAAAAAAATGGCGAGTTTAATGACTTTATCTTTGGTGTAGTGACTGGCATTGATGGAAGAAAAGTAGGCGTTAATGGCGTCATTGTTAACCCAGTTGGTTTGAAAAATAAGATTGCTCAAGGAAAAACGGGAGAACGCTCACGAGAAATCCTAGAACACCCGACTCCTGATAATGTTGTTTTGGCTCTAGTGTATAGAGTGGAACATGAAAATTTTACAGAGGTCCTAGATCTTGATGTTGACAAGTGTGATATTCTTCCTCCCAAAATTTATGGGATGCTTGATGGCTGGATTCGAGAATCTCTACCGGAATTCATCAATGCTGTTTTGTCTTTGCCCCCTGGGGCTGAAAGGGATGAGGCAAAACGAGTTTTAAAACACAGAATGGATACTCTGGTGGATCCAACCTTGAAACGAACATTATACGCTGTTTGCAGAAGTCTCAAAATTCTCAACTGATTTTAAAATCTCAGACGTAACTTCTCCATAGTTTTATATTATCCAGCAAGAAAATCTCGATACAATGGAATATGTTTATGCTGCTTTACTTCTTCACAAGCTAGACAAAGAAGTTAACGAGGCAAATATCAGCTCAGTTGTTAAAGCATCTGGTGCAGATGTTAATGAAGCCCAAGTTAAAGCACTAGTGGCAGCCTTGGCCGATGTCAACATCGATGAGGCAGTTAAAGCCGCACCTGTAGCAGTTGCAGCCGCAGCCGCACCAGCAGATGCAGCAGCCGGTGGTGAAGCAAAGAAAGAGGAACCAAAAGATATGGGTAAAACCGAAGAAGCAGCCATGGAAGGATTGTCTTCATTATTTGGCTAAACAACTTTACTTTTTTCCAATTTAATTTTGTTCTTTGCTTTTGTCGATTCTTAATTAGCAATATTGCCAACCTACACGAATAATCTGTTCTTGTTTTCTAATGTGTTGAATCATTGGTGTCAGGCATTTTTGAACAAATATGGTTGCAGTGATTGGATCTAAAGGAATCTCTTGCCATGCAGAAAATATTTTGAATACTTGTCTTGACAACTGTAGTTGAAGATGGGATAAATTGTAACGTGAAATTCGGATTAGTTCGCTGCCGTATCTTCTGATCCAATCTATGTCATTTTGGCTAAACTATCGGATGTTTTAGATTCGCCCTTCTTTGTAGTTGTTACTGGTATCAGATTGCCTGCAATAAGGTATTACTGGAATTCCAAGATACAAGAAATTCATGCTGGTGTGTAGCCTTTTGCTTGTCCTGCGACCGCTCTTGCTTGAGCCTCTGCTTTTTGCAAAATTTGCTCTTTTGTCTCGCCTGTCATGAATCCTGACTCTATAGACAATGAGTGGGCATGTTGTGCTGCCTTGCTAAGAATCAATGAAATGTTATCTGCAGTGACATATGCTGCCTCAATGGACAGTGATATTGCTTCTTGGTGTGCTTGTGAGAATAGCACTCTTATCTTCTCAACATTAATTATCATCTCTTCTTCGGCATACCTTGTCCCTTCTTCCAGTGCTGAATAAAGTGAAATTCCAGCCTCTACTGGCTTGATATCTAATTTGCCTAGAAGTGATGCCAATTTTTCACTAATTACACCGCCTTTGGCAACTGGGGTACTGTCCTTTGAAATCCAAATTGTTCCTTGATCAATCTTGGTTGGGATTCCAGCCTCTTTGAATTCTGTAAGCATTGGACCTGGTGCAATGCCTGTATTTTTTGCAGGCACTACAATGTCGATACTTGCAACATCTCCGCCTCTTGCGGCCATCATGATCTTGTTTTTGGCCAGTAAAACATTGAGTTTGAATGGCGACATGTTTGTAAACATAAACATGCATTGCCCTTCCAAGTCTTTGGCAATTTCTTTAATTCCTGAAACATCGACTTTGTTTAGTGCCAACTGTGCAACCTTGTCTTTAATACTTACAAACTCAACTTCACCCTTGAAAGTTTTTCTTAATGGTAAAATTTGTGATGAACGTACCTTGCTCATTTTGATAACTGCAATTACTTTGTATTTTTTTGGAAGCTCTTGTAGTTGTTGATACATCTGAGCTTTTCTTTTTGGGTACTCTGTTCTATTTTCATGCATATTTCTTCTTGACCTCTTGGACCTGTTTGACTGGTTTGCCCATCGTAGTTTTTATGATTATTCTTTTCATGTTTTTCTCACCGTTTGGCAGTTTCTTTTCAATTGCACTGATTATTGCATGCGCATTGATTGCCAAATCTGCATCATCCATTGACTCATCACCAATTTTACATGATGCTGACAACGATGCTCTTGTTCTGACTTTGATTGATGATCTGAATCTTTGTAAGAAAGCGTCAATTGATGCATCAAACGGAACTGGCGTAGGCATTTTTCCTCTTGGACCTAAAAGTTGACCCAAAGTTTTACCAACGACTGGCATCACTTTAGTGTCTGCCAAAAAGAAGTCATACTTGTTGATGAATTTTCGAGATTCTCTCTTGTTAGATCCAAACTTGTCTAATTCGGCCGTTCCGATAACAGAGTCTGCTTTTGCTTGTTTTGCCTTTTCACTCATGTCCCCTGTAGCAATAATGCATACCCTTGCAGGGGAGTCTGTCTTTGGAAGCTGAATCACTTCGTTGAGGGCAAACCCCTTCTTTACATCGATATCTTTGAAACTCATAATCAGTTCTATGGATTGCTTGAATTTTTTCTGTTTGGTGGCACCTTTTGCCTCTTTAATCATGTCCACTAACTGAGACTCTGTAATCATTACGAAGGTTTTTCTAGATAGCCTACTTAAAATCGTTTAGAGATTGAGATTTCTCATAATAATTAATTCTAAAAAATTCTATATTTTCGACAAAATATTTAGAATTTCACCCGAATTTTGGTCAAAACCTACATATATTAAATCATAACCTGGTTTTTCTAATATCTTGCATAAATTTGATGAATTAGATATGAAATTGCTTTTTGAATTGACCCGTGATGGCTCTATCTCTGTCCCTACGCTTTCTACAAAACTAGGAATTAATGCCTCTGTCCTTTATAGCAGAATCAAAAGACTGATGAAGAAAAAACTAATCAAGAAATTTACTATTGAGATAGATGACTCCCTTTTGGGAATAGGTGTCAAGGCAACTGTTGGAATCAACAGAGATCCAAAGTTTAAGGATTCAATTCATAAAAAACTCATGGAAACTGCAGAAGTTATCGCAATCTCTGAAGTGACGGGAAGATTTGATATCCTGATTCACGTCTACGCAAAGAATCTTGAGGCACTTCATTCGGTGGTAATAGAAAAAATTGGTAAAATTGAAGGCGTACAAAACTCCGAAACCTTTGTAGAGTTACAAAAGACAGCTAAAGATCCTGTTTACTTGATTACTTAAGGGAATTTTGCATCCCATTTACCGTCGTTAATCTCTGCGGTGATCTCTTTTGGAGTCTTTCCCTCTACTTTAACTCCTAATGCTAGGCATGTGCCGATGATGGTCTTTGCTACTGATTTTAATGAAGTAGCGTAAGATTTGTCAAGTTTAGTCTTTGCTACTTTGATAACTGCATCTAGTGTAACATCTCCTGCCCACTGTGTTCCTGATGCTCCTGAACCCTTTGAAATTCCAGCCTCTTTCATAATAAGAGCTGCGGCTGAAGGAATGCCGATTTCAATATCGTATTTTTTTGTATCTGTATTGACAATGACTGTTACTGGAACTTTCATTCCTTCAAAATCTTTAGTTTTGTCGTTGATGGATTTAATGACTTCCATAATGTTAACTCCCAGAGGACCTAATGCTGGACCCAATGGCGGACCCGCAGATGCTCCTCCCCCCGTTACAAGTGATGATACTTTTTGTTCGCCCATGCTTAATTCCCTTAATATGAAAAATTTAATCCTTGCTAACCCCA
>JAOUNZ010000067.1 GCA_029880665.1 Candidatus Nitrosopumilus sp. | reverse complement strand
ATTCAATTCATTGTCATATTGCTTTGGACAGAATAAATCGTAAATTTCTGCAAGAAATCTTGCCAAATTTATGATATCTTGTTTAGCTAGTAACGTCTCTATCTCTTGAATATTTTTATCAAAAATTTTAGGATCAAATCCAATCTCTGACAATTGGGATCTGATATTTCCTGCGGTTGCTTTTGCAGCTAACTCACTTGCTTTATTTTCCATTCCTGGTGCTGGACAAATGTCCATATCCAAATCCATAATTCGAATATTTTCATTTCTTAATTCTTTAAAGACGCCTTCTTGTAATTTCCTCGATACAAGCGCAACCACATTTACTCCTAGTTTTGATAATTGTCCTAATGCTATTCCAAAATTTCCCGATGTAGCTTCAATTACTGTCTGGTCTTTTTTCAACTTTCCAGAAAGTATCGCATTATGAATGATATGAATTGCTGCTCTGACTTTGATTGAGCCACTTAGTAATGCAGAATCAAACTTACCATAAACTTTCAAATCTTTGCCATCTAGATCTAATTTGTAGACAGTTTTAGCACATTCTTTCAAATCTTCAGTAAGATCAACTAAAGGTGTAGGGTTGACAATCTTTGTATCCTCTAAATGTGGTACCTTACACCAGACCTCCTCTTCGAATTTTTTTAGTAGATTACTATCAACTTCTTTTCCTTCAAAATCACTCATTATTTTTCCTCTGCAACTAACATCTCTTTTAAGCTCATATAAAATATCTGTTAAATTTTATTTCAATTATTTCATTGGCTACTAACTTTTACACATCTAAAATACTAATCACTTTACTTGGAATGTCATTTAGTCTGCTTACAGCCATAGTTTTTTCATACCCCAAATATCTTAAATTATTTGCAATGGTTATAGATCTTACTGTATTTTGGCCAAGACCCAATGCCACCATATTAATTCCCAATCCTTTGAATATTTTTGTCATATTTCTAACCGCATCAGAATCTGATGGTTCACCATCAGTAAATGTCAGAAAGATATCTGGCCTCTTCGCTTGTAAAATTGGTAGCATCTTATCGTAAACTTCTGCTAACGGTGTTGATCCATTTGCAACAATCTGCGCTAATCTTTTTGCGGTGATGTTGTTCCATTTCATATTTTCTGATTTAATTGACCAGCATACAACTGATCTGTTTTCTGTGTTAAATGCATATACCGCAAATTTTACTTTAAGAAAAGATAAAACTTCACATAATGCTAGAGTTGCTTTTTTATATTCAATAGCATCAGATGCAATACTTGATGAATGATCCAACAAAATCACAATTTTAGTTTTGATTGATTTTTTCACATCTGTAAAAAATGCCTCATGACCTTCAATGTAGCTCTCTTCATCAAATTCATCTCCAGATCTAAAATGTTGTTCTTTCCAACCATACTTCCATTCTCTAAATTTCATTTTTAACCCATTAATCAAATGCATGTCGTAAATTACTGTTTCATCTATGTTGCTTGTAGATGGAATTTGAATTCCTATTGCTTCCGATGACAATCCTTTATTTTCTGATTTTTTATTTTCATCTAATAATATTTTATATTCGTTGTATACATTATCTCCTCTAATCACTGATGCAGGATCAACTGTACCAAAATCACCTTCGTTATTTTTAGCAATTATCTTTAGAATTTTTAGTAATTCTTCCTCAGATAATGGCATTCCAGCTTTCATGAAAGGTAATGATACTGGAATAGTTAAAAGAGAATCTATGTCTAGAATTTTAATTATTTCAGTGACATTTTTTTCAATCCAATCCGTATCATGATTTTCATCAATTGCTTTTCTGATAATTTTTTTTGCAAATTTAGATGCATTTTTTATTTTTTCAAAATTACTAGATTGAATTTCGCCCTTAATTGCTCCAAACATAAGATGTTGATAAAATGCTTCTACAATTCTTGCTTTTCCATATACTGTATGAAGTTGAGGTCTGGCTACAAGCATGTATGTATAATTAAAAATTAATTCTTCATCCATCCCCTTCCAAATTCTTCTTCCCAATTGTTCAATTCTTTGCGTTTCTAATGTATTAAGAATAAATCCAAATGCGTGATCATTGCTAAGAATTTTTTTACAATGTTTTATTCTCATTGCCTCATACCACAACGATGTTCTAAATTGTCTATATTTTTGAAAATCATTCCCAACCCTTTTTTCTAATGGTGTGATCATCACTTTATTTTCTTGAAGTCTTGTTCTCGTTTCTACTTTATCTGAAATCTCTACAATTATGTTGTCTTTTTCAGACCACCTTCTTACTAGAAATGTAGCGATTTCTAGTAGTGATTCATTTTTGAGTTGAATTGTTTGCATTTAGTTTCCAAACATAGAAGTAATTATGTCGCTGACTTTTTGATATTCTATATTTCCCCACTGCGTGTACACATTTCCGAATACAATATCTGCTGTATCTTTTGGTGACATTCCTTTATCTAATAATTTTCCAAATGCAATAGTTTCTCTTAAGCTAGGTGAATAAAATAATTCTTCAACTGCAGCAGCTTGTCTTAATGTATTTGCAAGTTTAATTGCTTGAATTATTTCTAACTCATGTTTTCCTGAAACATGTTTTTTTACAATTTCTAATTCTGTATCTTCTGGTGGGTATTCTAATCTGATTCTTACCGGAAATCTACTTAATAGCTGTGGAGGTAATTCTTTGGTGCCACTATGTGTTAATGGATTGATTGTTGCAACTACAAACCAGTTTTCTTTTGCTTTGACCATCTCACCTGTTGATTCTTTTAATACAATTTGCCGTCTGTCATCCAATGCTTCATCTAATCTGAGTAATACATCTGCTTCTGCTGAATTAATTTCATCAAGATAAAGTATGTCTCCAACTTTCATTGATTTTATCAATATTCCTTCCTCAAAACTCACCGTTCCGTCTGTAAGTGTCTTGGTACCAATTAGATGACTTTCTCTAGTTCTTAAACTGAAATTAATTGATTCCAAATTCACATTCTTCATTTTTGCAAAATCTCTTACTAGGGATGTCTTTCCAGTGCCCTTTGGTCCTATTATGATTACAAAAAGACCCGCCTCATATGCTTTGTCTATAATTTGAATTGAATTGTTCCAATCTAGATATTCTAATTCTTTCAAAGTATGTTTTCATTGATTTAAACAATATTTAATATTAGATCTATTTTCCAAATGCTTCGATTTTTCCAAATGCTTCATCTAATTTTTCATGTAATATCTTATTCCATTCATCAAAACCTGAAGGATCTTTTGGATAGTTCTCATAATGATTTACTAGCCACTGATTTTGTTTTGATGTATATCGCAATCCGTCTGCAACTGTTTTATTCATTGCACCTCTGATGATCATCCCGATCTTTCCCAATCCTGAAAAATCAGGGTGTTCTCCTTTACTAATTGATTCGACATCCATATTCCCCAAAAAATGTTTCATTCCATAACTTATTTGCTCATTACTCATTTGTTGAACTAATCTTCTAAAAAGTTCAAGACCTGCAGTTTTGTATCCATACTCTTTAATAAAATCCAGATTATACTGCCAAAGCCCTGATTCTGAAACATCACTCGCTTCTAATGCTTGTACTACATTATTTCCGAGAATTGTACCTGCAATTAATGCAGGTCCAATTCCTCCTGCATCAATTGGTTTTGGCATCCACGCAGAATCACCTACCATCATGTATCCTCCAGAAACCATACAATCATTTTGTCGTCTAACTGAAACTTGGAATACTCCTGAATTGTTATTGATATCTTCTGGATCCTCTGAAAGTCTTGGATTTTTAATTGCTTTATTTCTATGTAAATATTCTTTCATTAATGATTCTACATTGTCTCTCTTTCCTAGTCGTTTGTTTCTTCTTTCCAAAAGTGTTTTCTCAACTCCTAACCCTATGTTTACTTTGTTGTCAGCTTTAGGAAATACCCAGCCATATCCGCCAGGTGCGATATCCTGATCTAAATGAATAATACAGTAATCAGGATCGAATTCTGAAAGATCTTTTTCTCCTTGATCAAAATACATAATGTATCTACCAGTTGATTCTAAATCTCTCCTGTTGATTCTTTTTTCCACTTTTGTGGAATTTTGAAGCCCATTTCTAAGCATAGATGTGACTCCTGTAGCATCAATCACAATTTTTGATGTTTTCTTAAAAGGCTGTTTTGTTTTGTTATCTATTCCTTGAACTCCAACAACTTGTTGTCCATCATAAATCAAACCTGTAAGATTTATCTCAAATACAAACTCAATACCCATTTTCTTACATCGTTCATTTTGAATTTCTGGTAATTTTTGACGATTAAGCATGTATCCTGCACCATCAAATGGAATTGCTGTTTCTTTATCTGGAGAATATGCCATCACTCCTTTTACATCGTGTTCGATTTCAGGTTTAGTCCAAGCAACGTGGATTCTATTTGTCATATAATCCACCGCTTCTTTGGAGCATGCATCTCCACATACCCATCCCGCCAATGATTTTCTACCCGGTAAAGATTCTGGACTTCTATCAACAATCAAAATCTTCAAGTTTTGATTTGCATAATGAGAAATAGACTGTGCAGTAATTGTGCCTGCAAGACCCCCACCTGCTATTATAACATCATAATCTACCACAATAATTGGGCCCGTCTATCCGTATTTAAAATAATACTGTGATGACTAATTACCTGTATCAAAAATATTGATCGATTAATAATGGGGTCGGTTCGTCGCGGCTTCTTCAAGGCGTTAGCTCAGACTGGAGCGGCTAATATTTCCTCATTCCCAGATTGAACAACTCTCTCATTCCTATTTAATCTAGGTGGCAATATGAAAAATTTCTGTAAATATTTTGACAGTCTCTTTTTTGTTGTAAATTGGGGTGTAAATTTTTATTTTTATTGTTTCTTTTTCACTAACCACAAGATTTCCTTTGATTAATTCTTGTTTGTCTACTCTCATATGAAATCTAGAATCTTCTGTCCTCTCTTCAATTTCTTCAACTAGTTGATTTATTTGTTTAGTAGATAACAACCCAAGTAATTTTCTCATAAAATCATGAGCCTGTTTTTTTACCATTTTTGCATTTAAAATAATTATTGGATTCTCAAAGTGACCTGTTACCTTATTGATTACAAAATCACTTTCTTTCAAATTTAAATAGGCTTCAAATGACTGAAAAATTTTCACGATATCCTCAGTAGCATGAACGATCACATCTACTGTAATCTCAATTCTATACATCATAATTGCAAAAGAATAGGGCCCTGTTGGTTATGCTTCAAGTAATTTTGTTTCTTTTTCAGCTGTTCTGATCAATTTTACTTTCTCAAGACCAACATGTCTTACTCTGATAACTTTCTTGAATGCTGCCATGATATCTGAATTGATTTTACTGTAGCATGTTGCCTGAACAAACTGCTCTATATTCATACTAGGAATTGTATTGTTAATTACGTCTCTTGCAATTAATCTTAGTGCATGTTGTCTAGATGTATTTAGTTGTCTATGGGTTAGAGCAAGTACTTTGACTCTAAAGACATACCCATCATTGGTTTTGATATCTATAACGAAATTGATTTTTGATGAACCACGTCTTACTAAACTACGCAAAAATTCTTTTGAATATTCATATCTCTTGAAAACCGTTGATGCTTTATCACCCTCAACATTATTAATTTGGAAATAAATCTTATACTGATGTTGTGAGGGATCTCCTTTCAATATGTCATAAAGTGTGACTTCTATAACTCTACCTACCGCATTCGTATCATCTGTTATTGGAATATATCCAATTGGGACATTGTTAAACGAATCTGGTGCATATACTGTAACCCAGCGTTTTTCTCGCCACTTGTCCTTTACTCGACCTTTTCTACGTGCCAATTACTAACGACCTTTGAATCCAAAATATAAGGGTAT
>JAOUNZ010000066.1 GCA_029880665.1 Candidatus Nitrosopumilus sp. | reverse complement strand
AGGATATTGGCTCTATTGGGTGGTGTTTTGGCGGGGGTCAATCACTCAATCTTGCATTAAGTAATGAGGATATGGATGCAACTGTGATTTACTACGGACAGTTGGTAACAGATGAACAAGAATTATCAAAGATACATTGGCCAATACTTGGAATTTTTGCAGAATTAGATAAAGGGGTTACCGTGGATTCTGTAAATGCATTCAAATCCTCATTAGATGGTATTGGCATTCAAAATGATATCATGGTCTATCCAGGAGTTGATCATGCTTTTGCAAATCCTTCCGGTGATAGATATGCTCCAGATGAATCAAAAGACGCATGGAATAGAACTATTGCATTTTTAGAATCTTCCTTAAAGCAAGTGTCTTAAATGACTATTTTACAAATTTCTTAAATATCATTATCTTAGAGACAAGTGATGAGTCGTGACGATTTCAATCAATCATCTATTCTAGTCAAAGACATTATGACAAGAGCCTTGATCTCAGTAAATTTGACCACCACCTCATTTCAAATTGCTAAAATGATGGAACAAGGAGGGATTGGGCAATAATTGTCAAGGAAAATGAAAATCCGGTAGGCATTGTAACGGACAGAGATTTTGCTACAAAAATTGCAGCAAACAACCTTCCCTTTGATACTCCAGTAGAAAAGATAATGTCGTCTCCACTAATTACAATTAGTCATGATAATCCTATCTCTGTAGCAGCTGAAATGATGAGCAGTAAGAAAATCAGAAAACTTGCAGTCACTGAAGACAATAAAATTATTGGAATCATTACATCAACAGACTTGGTAAATCATCTCGTAAAATAACTAAAACGTTCTAGTCTTTCTAAGAAATAGTGTTACTGATACTATATAACAAATTGTTGCAATTATTTCAGAAAGTATCGATGCGAGATATGGCTCTATTTCGATTTCAAGAAAATAATACAATGTTGGCCATCTTATTCCAAGATACACTATCTCGCCTAACCCAAAGGAGGAGATCAGTGTAAACAATTCTTTTTTGACTAAATGAGATTTCATTCCCCTGTATCGTTCAATATTGTCCCAATAAAACAAACTAGAGAAAATTCCAAAGTATGCGATATATCCAATTATGATTGTAATTGTTGTAGTAAGGTAGTTGTCATAATCAGATAGTAATTGGGCGGTGATTGCCGATAAAGACGCCGATGCAGCAAAGCAAATCAAAAAAACTCCTATTAATTTGAAGTAGTTGCTGATTTGGTTTCATGGATGTTTTTGAAAGTACTAATATTTTGTGTTAACTAAGGCCAATAATGAAAAACAGATGTGAATGGGCAAAAGATGAGCCCAATACAACATATCATGACAGAGAATGGGGCCGACCTCAACATGACGACGCAAAACTCTTTGAATTTCTAATTCTAGAAGGAGCCCAAGCCGGTCTATCTTGGACTACTGTTCTTAAGCGAAGAGACGGGTATAAAGAAGCATTTTCTAATTTTGACATACTTAGAGTTTCAAAATACAACAAAACACATGTGGAGAGACTGCTCAAGAACGAATCAATTATTCGAAATAGACTCAAAATTAATTCTGTGATTAATAACGCAAGACAGGTTCTCAAGATTCAAGAAGAGTATGGTTCGTTTGATAAATATCTGTGGGGCTTTGTAAATCACAAACCAATCAAAAATAAATACAAAAAACTTTCAGACATTCCTGCATCCAATGAAATTTCACAGAACCTAAGTAAGGATCTAAAAAAACATGGTTTTAATTTTGTTGGCCCTACCATTTGTTATGCGTTAATGCAGGCAGTGGGAATGGTAAATGATCATATCGTTGACTGTTTTATGTACCAAAAATAATTTAACCCACAATGACAACAATATCTCATGGCAGACGGAAAATTTGCTACATCTATTACCTGCATGGATGGACGAATACAGGTTCCAATTATTGAATGGATTAAACAAAACTATGATGTGAATTTTGTGGACACCATTACTGAGCCGGGAGTGGACAAGAAAATCTTAGAAGATTCTGTTTTTGAATCCATAAAAACAAAAACTGAAATTTCGATTAATGCTCACAAATCTAGCATAATTTTTGTTTCAGGACATTATGATTGTGCAGGAAATCCTGTATCTAGTGATGAGCACAAATCTCATATCAGAAAAGGTGTTGAGATGATCAAAGAATGGAATTCTGAAATTCCAGTTGTCGGTCTTTGGGTAAATGATAGTTGGACTGTTGAAACCATATGATTTTCTAATTGGTTGCATCATCTTAACTTATTTTTTAAGAATTATGTATTGCATGTGCATAATGTTTTCATCAATTTGAAAAATTTTAGGTTATATGCATGAATTTTGCACATTTTTTGAGCATGATTAACGAAAAATTATCTGCATTTTCAAAGACTGTAGGTCCAGGAATTTTATTTGCGTGTACTGCAATTGGTGTCTCTCATTTGGTACAGTCAACTAGAGCTGGCGCGGATTTTGGTTTAATGATGGTAGGATTTGTAATCTTGGTAAATTTGTTGAAATATCCTTTCTTTGAATATGGTTCTCGTTATGCAAACTCTACACAAACAAGCATCATTGACGGTTACAAACAACTTGGCAAGCCTGCACTGTGGCTGTATTTTCTGTTAACTATTCTTTCAATGTTTTTTGTCACGGGGGCGGTAGGATTTGTCACTGCAGGGTTTTTTGAGAATCTCTTTGGCATTGGTTTTCTTGAAGAGTGGACTATAGTGATTTTGTTTGTAGTATGTGTTGGAATACTGGTAATTGGAAAATACAATATTCTTGATAGTTTGATCAAAGTGATTGCAATTGTTTTATTGTTTTCCACAGTTGCGGCTTTTCTATTTGCCATACATAACGGCCCAATAGATCACATATCAGGATTCGAACCAAAACAACTAACAGATATTTCTGGAATATTTTTTCTGCTTGCCTTGATGGGATGGATGCCTACGGCAGTTGATCTTTCAAGTTGGAATAGTCTGTGGACATTGGAGCGAATGAAACAAACAAACTACAAGCCACATCTAAAAGAAACTCTTTTTGAATTTAGATTGGGGTATTTGATAACAAGTGTTCTTGCAGTAATGTTTGTCATACTTGGAACTTTGATCTTCTATGGTTCAGGTGAGGAATTGCCAAACAATAATTCGGATTTTGCACAAAAAGTAGTAACGCTATATACTAAGACGATTGGAGATTGGAGTTACATCATAATTGCGTCTTCGGCATTTTCTGTGATGTTTGGAACAATCATTGCGGTATTTGATGGGTATTCCAGGACCTTACAGCGAACCATTGAATTAATTTTTACCAAGAGAGAAGATAAGATACGCACAAAATTTCGTACATTTTACACTATTTTCTTAATCATGATTGCGTCTGGCTCTTTTTTGATAATATCTCAATTTGAAAATAATCTCAAAGAATTGGTTGACTTCGCAACTGCCTTATCATTTGTAATTGCCCCTATAATTGCTATTTTTAATTTTAAACTTGTAACGGGCAAGTTTCTTGATAAAAAGCATCAGCCATCAATTTTGTTAAAAATTTTAAGTTATGCAGGAATTATCTTTCTAAGTGGGTTTGCCATATTCTTTTTAATTATAAAAATTTTTTCATGACTCAGTTCAATATCGTATCAGGCATATTCTGAAATTCGTGACAGAGCAAGTTTTTCTGGTTGTGGTTTACCTCAAAACTCACAATCTGAGATTTTAGTAAGTTATTTTAATGGAAAAAAGTAAGTTACGTCAAGGTCATGAAAATTTCTAAAAACATGCAAAGTGCACTAAACAATCAGATTGCCCTAGAGTCAAATGCATCTAATAGTTATTTGGCAATGGCGTCTTGGTGTGAGGTCACAGGGTATGAAGGGGGTGCTAGTTTCTTTTATGCCCAGTCCGATGAAGAGAGGACTCATATGCTAAAGATCGTTCATTATTTGAATAACCTAGGTGTACCAGCAACGATTCCTGCAACAAAGATTCCTGCAAGCAATTACAAATCTTTGGAATCGGTTTTGAAGACTGCCCTAAGCAGTGAACAGACGGTAACTAACGCAATCCACAAAATGGTTGAAATTGCACAAAAAGAAAAAGATTATTCCACATATGCATTTCTAGAGTGGTTCGTCAATGAGCAAGTACAGGAAGAAGCAAAGTTTGAAACTTTGATACAAAAGTTCGATCTTATTGGAAGAGACAAACTTGCAATAAATGAAATTGATAAAATTCTTGCAGCTGATGCCACAGTTCCTGCTGACACTCCTGCTTAGAATATCTTTTTTTTCTAAAATAATTAATACTTCATCAATTCCAATCATTTCATGACAGTTACAGTAACTAGAAAACCTGGAGGAATCACACAACTGTTCAACACTGAAACTGGAAGAGTTACCTACAAGTGCAAGGCAGAATCTGCATTCATGTTAATTGAGGCATTTGGAGGCATTGTCAGATTCAACAAAAAAGGGGCCATGGCAACTGTAACGGGACACATCACAATACTTGAATCATGTGATGTAATCAAGAAAGGTCATTCGGATTACAAAGATGCACTAACTAGTATCATTTCTGCATATAAGGAATTTGCACAGAATGTATCTGATTCACATCAAAAAGAAATTCAAGATCTTGAAAATAAGTCATCTGCGCTTTAATTTTTAAATTCTTTACATTTACATCCAATTACTATGCATTTTCCTTTTCCATCCAAGCGAATGGAATGATCATGATAACAGCCTATCTCTTTATCATTACATTTCAATTTGTTATTTTGATTGTAGGTGACATATTTGTAATTTAACCATAAATCATGCAGTGCTCACATTCACAAACTTCTTGCTGTTTTGCTTTCTTTAGACATTTTTTATGTTGGCCTGCTTGGCATTGAACACAAATCTCATCGATATTCTCTACACTTGTGTATTTTTTAGATTGATCAAATCCAAATCCACCATCTTTTGGGCCTACCATATTCTGACTACAACTATGTTCTATTTCTACTTCACTGATGGATTGCGGATCTAATGGTTTCTTGCAATTCTTTTTTATGAGTCTCAATGATCCCTCTTATTTCAAATGTGTCGACGTAACTGCCAGCTGATGCTCGTGTCGCTTTAAGCAAATAATGTAATGATCCTTCCTCAATCTTTCCAACATAATACCCATAAAGAAAATCTACTTCATCCTCACACTTCCAAATTTTTTTAATGTTTGGAAATGTTTGCTTAATTTCAGTAGGAATGTCTTGGATTCTTCTTTTGATGTATTCATCAAGTGATCTTCGAATTGTAGAGTCTTGTAACATCCAGATCTTTTTTACCTGGACTTGCTTTTAGTCATTTTCTTTGTCTGGTTTTTTGTTTTCAGGTTTATCCCACATGTGCATGGTTCCTCGGATCATAAATGACCCTACTACTATGGCCACCAAACCCCCAACTATGAATAAAAAAAATTTACCTATATCTCTGACGTTTGGCACAATAACTATACTATGTTTGTCTAGTTATAGATGTCTACGAAAATTCGATTAGATTCAATAATGAGTTTAAAACTCTCATTTCATATGTCTAAAATTAAACAAATTGTCGCATGGGTTGCAATTATTGGGGGAGGGATTTCATTTTTCTTCTTTTCTCAGTTCATGGCTGAAGTTATGCGATGATTTTGGAAACTAAATAAACCGAATTTATCTTGAATAATCGTATTGCTAATAACACAAGAGATCAAAGATTTTTTGAACCTATACAAATTATCTTACATTGCTACTGTCTCACCTGATGGAAAACCTAATCTTTCTCCAAAGGGAACACTGATCGGATGGACATCAGACACATTGGCTTTTGCAGACATCCGTTCGCCAGACACAATGAATAACCTTCAAAGCAATCCTAATGTGGAAATTAACACTGTTGAACCTTTTTCACGTAAA
>JAOUNZ010000065.1 GCA_029880665.1 Candidatus Nitrosopumilus sp. | reverse complement strand
AATTGAAGAGATGACAAAAGCAGTAGTGGAAAGCATCGTCTCAACTCCAATGAACAACATAAGAAAAGCATCGGAGGAGGGCAATCCGGATGTAGTTGAGCTTGCAAGTAAGTTGTTTGACTATAAAAAACACATCAGCATAGACTAGGATTATATTTTACCCAAAGAGAATTTCAACATGTCATTTCCTGTTAGACGTCTTAGAAGATTAAGGATATCAGATAAAATGAGGGAGTTGGTTCAGCAAACAACGCTATCTTCAAAAGATTTCATATGTCCAGTTTTTGTTCAAGAGGATCTAAAAAACAGAGTCAAGATTAAATCAATGTCAGAGATTGAAAGACTCCCACTTGACGATGTAAATGATGAAGTAGAAGGAATTGTAAATTTGGGGATTCCTGCAATAATGCTCTTCGGGATTCCAACTTTAAAAAATGAAGCAGGAACTTCTGCATTTGACGATAAAGGAATTGTTCAAAAAGCGATATCTCAGATTAGGAAAAACTTTGGTGACAAGATAGTAATAATGGCAGATGTGTGTCTATGTCAGTTTACATCAACAGGGCATTGTGGGATTATTCAAGGAAATAAGATAGATAATGATACTAGTTTAGATACGCTTGCAAAGATTGCAGTAAGCCAAGCAAAAGCAGGGGTGGATACAGTCTCACCATCAGCGATGATGGATGGACAAGTCGCCGCAATAAGAAAAGCCCTTGATGAAGAAGGATTTACAGATGTTTCAATAATGTCACATTCAGCAAAACATCGATCAAATTTTTATTCACCATTCAGAGATGCTGCCGAATGTGCTCCTAGATTTGGGGATAGAAAGACATACCAAGTTCCATACACAAATTCAAGAGAGGCAATGATGGAAGTTGAAACAGACATCAACGAAGGGGTAGATATTGTAATGATAAAACCAGCACTGTCATACTTAGACCTAATTGCAGAAACAAGAAGAAGGTTCAACATCCCTGTTTCAGCATATAGTGTTTCTGGAGAATATGCTTTGGTAAAAGCAGCGTCACAATTGGGATACGTAAATGAGAGAGACATCACAGAAGAGATACTATATTCAATTAAAAGAGCAGGGGCAGACATGATAGTGACATATTTTGCCAAATCAGCATCAAGACTGCTTGAAGAGTCATGAGAAACGACGAACGTTTTGAAATTCAAAGAGCCTTTGATTTATTGCCACATGTTATTGGTGCAAGTTGGGCGACAGTTTGGTTCAGGATGAAAGGAGTCAGGAAACCTACAAGAGAAGAGTTTAGAGAAAAGACAGTAGAGTATCTGATGATGATAGAACCAGTTTTCGAATCATACCCCAATGATGAAGCATTTTTGGAAATTTGTAAGTATATCAGGTTTAGAAAAAACGAGGAATATGAAAAAGTAAAATCAGGAAACAACAAAGAGATCGAGACAAGATATAACAGATATGTGGATTATGGTTAATTTTTGTCGCATTGCAAAAAATCGGATAGAAATAGTTGGAAATAACTAGTCCTTAGGTTTTGTTGAATTTTTCATAAACTTGTCAACAAGTTCTTCAATCTGTTCATCGGCAATAATCACTTTATCTTTTAGACGGGTGTTTTCTTTAATTTTGATCATCATAACAATAAAAGAGATTACAGAAGTGACGCTTCCAATAATCGTGATAACCAGAATCAGATCAAGTGAATAATTCACTTGGTTGTTTAGAATACTGTCTTTACCATTTGCCGCTTCCAGATTATCAGGATCTACCTCTAAGGCCTCATCATAATACTTTAATGATTCATCTAAACGTCCAGTGTTTTGCAGATTTTTTGCTTTTCCAAGCAAAGCATCAATGTTATCAGGATCCAATGACAGTACTTTATCATATAGTTGTTCAGATTTTATATTCTTGTTTTCAAGAAAATATAGTTTGGCCATTCCTGACAACGCAGTAATATTATTTGCGTCAATTTCCAGAACGTCAGTAAAAGCATCCTTAGACAGGGCATATTCCTCTAATTCCAGATATACCTGGCCTTTCCCATTCAATGCCAGAACATTATCCAAGTCAATTTGAAGCACTTTATTGAAAAGGATTAACGCATCATTATTTTGATTAATGTTAGAAAGAGCACTAGCTTTTGCAACCAAACCAGGAACATATTCAGAATTTTGTTCCAATACGATGTTAAAAAACAGTATCGCATCATCGTATTGTTGTTTTTTTACCAAAACATTTCCACTTCCAATTAGAGCATCAATGTTTTTTACATCGATATCTAAAACAGAATCAAAAACATCTTGTGCATCATCATATCTATCAAGATAATAAAATGAAGTGCCCAATCCAATCAGCCCAAGGACATTTTTTGGTTCGATGACTAGAGATTTTTCAAAACTTTGAAGTGCTTTCACATATTTTCCCTGAATCAAACGAATCGAACCTTTTTCATTTAACGCATCTATATTGCCAGGATCACTTTCCAAAACAAGATTTAGTTCATTAATTGCATTTTCATACTGTTTGTCTTTGACAAAACTTTGTGCATTTTGAAATAATTCTGTATATTCATCAGACATTTGTGCATAAATCAAGGGGAATAAAGATCCTGCTAGAAACAGCAAAACCAGACATTGTAAAGAACGAATGTTAATCATGATATCAAATCCACTTTTGCTTTCTAAAATACCCATAAAAAGAAATCTTCTGTTCAATAATTAAGCGTCACAGTTTATCAGATCAATCTTAGTTTTGACATCTTTTGCGTCACCAATACACAGTGGTTCTATAGATAGAGTCTAGTTTTTTGGATGTTTTCTAGAGCAACATGATAAATACCCAATCCTATTTATTCTTCCTACATGCCAAGACAAGTTTGAAAATATGATCGAATGCACATATCAAATAGTTGAAATAATCATGAAAATTAGACATGTATGTGCCACTTCTCACAGACAAGGACATTAAAAAATTGGAAGAAGCATGTGTAAAGTTATCAGAAGAAGACAAAGTAAGACATGTCGGAGTCATTAACCAGCTTGGAAAATTGATTGCAGGAGGTTTGAAAAAAGGATTAACACCGACATTAGAAGATGACAAAATAAGAATGATGTATATGCAGATGCAGTTGGATTTTAAAATGAGGCAGGAATTAGACGATCTGTTAGGTCCGATTGACTATATCGCATCAAGGAGAACAAAACAGCTAATCATCAGCGTACCAATTGGTGAAAATTTAGTTTTAATCACAGCAGAACCAGATGCAGACGATAAGAATATCATAAAAAGAGCAGAAGTATTGTTTGACGACATCACTATAACAACAATTTAGAATTGTTTAGTTTATCTATTGACATATTCATTATTCAATCAGCATGGCTTTTGAAGCGATCCTATTCATAGCAGTATTGCTTATTGCAGCAAAGATAGGAGGGGAATTACTTCATAGAATAGGCCAACCGGCAATACTTGGAAATGTTCTTGCAGGAATCATTGTAGGTCCTGCATTTTTGGCAATAGTGCATCCAATTGAAGCAATAGAACTTTTTGTCTCAATCGGGGTATTTTTCTTGTTCTTTCTAATAGGTCTTGAAGAAATCGATATTGCAGGTTTATTCAAAGTCATGAGAGGGAAGATATTTGCAGGTTCTGCAATTGCATTTTTGATTCCATTTGTGGTTGCAGGAGTTTTCGGAGTGGCCATAAATATGGATTTTGTGAAGGCGTTTGCAATTGCAAGTGTCATTGCAGCTTCGAGTTTGGGAGTCACAGCTAAGGTACTAAGTGATCTTGGAAAACTGAAATCTACGATCGGGTTAGAAATTTTTACTGTAACTGCAATTGTAGAGTTTATTGCAATAATTTTTGTAAGTGTATTTATTCAGATAGATACAGGCTCCGAACTTCCAGACATAACTGAAATGGTTTGGCTTTTTGCAAAAATGATACTCTTTTTTGCAGTAGCAGGAATCATCTCTGTGTTTGGATTGCCGCCGTTCTTTAGACTGCTTAAAAATCATCTTCGTGTCAAACAAGCATATTTTGGCATTGTGATTGGAGTGATTCTACTGGTAGCATATTTTGCGGAAATCAGCGGAGTTCACGGGGCCATAGGTGCGCTTCTTTTAGGTATTGCAGTATCAAGGATGAGCAAAGACGAATATCAGGAAATTTCAAAGAATGTCAGCGTAGTAGGGTACGGAATTTTCATTCCAATATTCTTTGCAGGTATTGGACTTCATTTCAGCATGGCATTTTTAGAATTAGAATGGTGGATAATCATAATTTTCATAGCAATCATGACAGGAGTAAAATTTCTGAGTTCCTACATCGCAGTACGCATAGCAAACATGCGACCTGCAACAACTGTAGCATATGGAGTAATGTCTAAAGGGGCAGTGGATTTGGCGCTGATGTTGTCTTTGCTTCAGGCAGAAATAATGGGCGACAAGTTATTCTCACTTTTAGTTCTCGGAACACTGATTACCATGATAATATCAACGGTGGAACTCCAACGTAAATTAAAGAAGATAATACATGTCAAAGTAGGAACTCTAGAACTTGGTCTCATTCCAATCTATTTCAGAAGAGTGGTGTCAGATACTCCAGTCATTGCAATTATCAATACAGAATTTTCCAAAACAAGACCAGATATCACAATCAAAGAATTTGTTGAAAATAACAAAATTACAAAAAGCCCATTTCTGGTATTTGATAAAGAAGAGAATCTTGTAGGGCTTGTCTCAAAGAATGAGATAGACAGATCCCATAAAAAAACACGTGACAGCACAACCATTGCAGATGTGATGTATAGAAAATTCCATACCGCATTACCTGACGAATATCTATTTTCAGTAATTCAAAAAATGAACACTCATCCGTTTGACATGATCCCAATCATTGATCCTAAAAACAGCGGAAAGGTAATCGGAATTGTAACAAACAAAGGAGTAATGGAATTATTAACAGATACTAAGAATATCAATTCCATGCCAAGGTGATTTTAGCAATCACGGTTACATAAAATATGCTCATTAGAGTTTATCACTAAATCTGGCCCTGAATCGGTCAACTCTGCTTTGAGTATGATATTCATCAGGATATGATTTCCTATTGGAACGCTCTCTCATTTCCTCTTCATGCTCTTTTCTTGCATGATGAAGCCTGTCTTTTTCATGGATGAATTCCATGCCACATTTTTGGCATTTAACTATAGTTTTATGATGTTCGGGTCTTACGTGTGCTACCAGATCTTCATGGTTTGAGAATTTAGCATCACATTGAGTACAGTTATTTCTTGTATTAAATGGATTTTTCATAAATATAGAGAGACACAATTCCAGAGTTATAAAGTTAGGTCATGTGTTTCGTAGTTGAAAATCAACATGTCAAAAGTCAATTAAAAATTTAACTGTCCTTAATTTTTCTGAAATAAATCAATACATGGTCTTCATTTTTTTCTTTTTTCGCACATCCTTTTCTTTGGAAGACGACTTCACTGAATAATCATAGTCAGGATATAATTTCAAGAATCGATTTTCAACTCTTTCTTCGCCAGAATCATCATTGATTTCGTTATGCTGTGACATTGTAAATCATCCAACCACAAGATCTGTCAAAACCCTATCCTCTAAAAAACCACGTTAAATCAGAATATCAATGTGTCATTTTTTGATTTCTTGAGTTAGCGAAGTCAAATTATTTAAAAAGACAATTCAACTATCAAGGGACTGTAAAATCTTGTTACTGTCTTTGATCATTTTCGATAAGACATCTGAGGACAATTGCTCTTTTTTGGCCTTACCTGTCAAAGTTTTTATTAATTGGATTTCATACTCAATGCCTATTTTTAAGCCAATTTGAAAAATTTTAGGCAACTTTGACATGTTGGGAGACACCACAATTTCAGTCGTTTTTTGATTTTTTTCATGTTTAATGTCAATAGAATTTTTTACTATCATTTCCAATAATTTTTCAAAATTTTCATACATATTTGACTCTAATTTTGTCATAGTGTATTTTTTTGACATTGTAACGGTTCTTTTAATATTAAGTAAAGCTTGATTAGATTCAACATTTTCAAAATCTTGAGAGGTAAGCTCTATGCCATGTGCATCT
>JAOUNZ010000064.1 GCA_029880665.1 Candidatus Nitrosopumilus sp. | reverse complement strand
ATCGGTTCCAGTTGGATATGGTTTAGGTTCAAGCAGTGCCGTTGCTTTATCATTATCATTTGCACTAGACAAGGCACTTGGAACAAAGTTAGATAAAACAAGGATTGGACAAATTGCACATAATGCCGAAGTAAATTGTAAAACAGGGTTAGGTGATGTATTAGCATCGTATCACGGAGGTTTTGAAATTCGTGTAAAACCAGGTGCGCCAGGGATTGGATCGGTTGAAAAAATTAATATGGATAAAATATCCATAATCATGATCTGTTTTTCACCCATATCGACAAATAAGTTCATCAAAGAGCGTTTATCACAAATTAATGGCCTAGGCGGAAAAATGGTTGACAAGTTATTAGAATCAAAAAATTATGAACACTTTCAAGATATGTCTTTAGAATTTGCAAAATATGTAGATGTAATGACACCAAGAATGGAGAAATTAGTTAGGGATTTTTCTGAAAACAACATCAAATGCGGGATTGCACTCTTTGGTGAAACTGTTTTTTCCATGACTCCAAAAGAAAACGAATCTAGTATTCTAAAAATTTTACAAAAATATGATGACGGGATTATAATAAAATCAGAATTAGACGATATCGGAGCCAGAGTGATATATAATTAATCGAAATATCATGCAAATAATTCCTAAATCACATCCAAGAGCAAAATCACTTTTAATTCGTGAAAAACTAGTGAATGGGTTTGATAACGGATTAGTTGCAAAAGAAGGGCTTTTGGCACAAGGTAGGGGGGAGGCTTTCGATTATCTTTTAGGCGAAAAGACAGGAAAGGCGGCAATGCGTGCAATCAAGGCTGCAGCTGCACAACTTCTATTGGCTGAAATGCCCGTAATTTCAGTCAATGGCAATATTGCTGCATTGTGTCCTAAACAAATTGTGAAATTATCAAAGCAGATCAAGGGAAAAATCGAGGTGAATCTTTTCTATACTAATGAGAATCGAAAGCAGGCAATTGTCAAGACCCTTAAAAAAAATGGCGCATCAGAAGTTCTGGGCTCAAAGATTGGCTCATCAACAAAACTGTCTGGTATTGATTCTGCAAGAAGAATTGTGGACAAGAATGGGATTTTTGTCGCTGATGTTGTAGTAGTGCCATTAGAAGATGGGGATAGAACGACGGCGTTAAGAAAAGCCGGAAAGACAGTGATCACGTTTGATCTAAATCCCCTGTCAAGAACATCACAGACTGCAAACATTACAATTGTGGATAATGTAACCAGATCAGTCGATTTACTTGTTGAAGAATGCAAAAAAATGTCAAAAAACAATAAAAAAAGTCTTTACAAGATTATTGCCGATTTTGACAATAAAAAAAATCTCAGAGAAAGTGTAAATCAAATTAGGGATAATTTGACAAGGAGATCTAAAATTGCATAAAACAGTCCAAGACATTCTAACTATGAAAAAAGACAAGAAGAAGATCTCAGTAATTACAAGTTATGATTACACACTGGCATCTCTATGTGACAGAGCAGGAATCGATGTGTTGCTAGTAGGTGATAGTGCCGGAATGGTCATGCTAGGATACGAAAATACGATTCCAGTAACAATGGATCAGATGTGCATGTTTACAGAGGCAGTGAGTAGAGCAAGGAAAAATTCTTTACTGGTATCGGATTTGCCATTCATGTCATATCAAGCAAGTATTGAAGACGCAATAAATAACTCTGGTAGATTAATCAAAGCTGGTGCTGATGCAGTGAAGTTGGAAGGAGGTTCGGTCATGGCCGAAACAATTAGTGAAATTGTTGATGTGGGAATACCGGTGATGGGACATATAGGATTACAGCCTCAGACAACAATGCTTTCAGAAGGATATAAGGTGCAAGGAAAAACAAAAGATTCGGCAATCAGGTTAATTGACGATGCAAAAGAGCTTGAGGATGCAGGTGTGTTTAGCATTGCATTAGAGATGGTAAGTCACGAGGTAGCTGAAATAATCTCTGAGACAATCAGCATACCAACTATCGGGATTGGGTCAGGCGTAGGCTGTGACGGCCAAGTGTTGGTAATACAAGATCTGTTAGGAATGTATGACAAGATAAAGCCAAAATTTGCAAAAAGATACATGAATCTATCTGAGGACATAGTAAATTCGCTTGAAAATTATAAGAAAGATGTCGAATCAGGCATGTTTCCAGCACAAGAAAACTGGTTCTCAATGGATGGTGAAGAGTTAAAGAGACTACGTGAGCAGATTGGCAGATAAAAAAAAGGTAGAGCAAAAAGATCATCCATCCTTGGATATTGTCAGTTCGCACGGAATGGAATTATCGGGGAAAAAAATTGTGCTTTGTGTTGCAGGAAGCGTTGCAGCGTACAAAGCGATTGAATTAGCGAGATTACTTATGAGGCATGGTGCGGATGTAACGTGTGTAACAAGCAATGCGGTTACAAAACTAGTACAGCCTGAATATTTCAAATGGGCCACAGGTAATGAAGTAATAACAAAACTGACAGGAGAATTAGAACATATTAGATTAGCAGACTATAATCAATCAGATCTTATTATAGTGTATCCTGCCACGGCAAACACACTAGGAAAATTAGCAAATGGCATTGATGATACTCCAATCTCAACTGTACTTACCGTAGGATTTGGATCAAAAATTCCAATATTGATGTGTCTTGCCATGCATGCATCAATGTATGACAATGTGGCAGTTAAAAAAAACATAGACTATTTGAAAAACAAGATTGAATTTCTGTCTCCCAAGATGATCGAGGGTAAAGCGAAAGCTTCAGAACCTGAAGATGTTTTAGAATATGTTCTATCAAAATTCGGGTTTTCTTCAGTGTTAAAAAATAAGAAGGTATTGATGGCTGCTGGTCCAACAATTGAACATATTGATCCTGTAAGAGTAATTACAAATCTTAGCTCAGGAAAAACTGGAGTGCTTTTAGCATCAGAATTGGTTTCTGCAGGAGCTAAAGTGACTTTTGTCTACGGTCCCGGAGAAGAAAAACCACCTAAGGGGGCAAGAGTAATCAATGTTGAATCAGGTAAAGAGATGCACGACATAATCAAAACAGAATTAAAGAAAAAGTTTGATATTGTTATCATGGCAGCAGCAATAGCTGACTATATCCCAGTTTTAGCAAGCAAGAACAAGATCAAAAGTTCAAAAACACAACTAAAAATCAGCCTCAGAAAATCACCAAAAATCATAGATCAAATCAAAAAATATCAAAAAAATGTATTTCTGGTTGGTTTTAAGGCAGAAGCGAATATTTCAAAAAATGAATTAATCAAATCAGCACAAAAAAAAATAAAAGATTCATTATCTGACATGATAGTAGCCAATGATATTGGTTCATCAAGATACAAAAAAAATCCACAAAACAATCAAGTGATTATTGTAAATTCCAAAAAAATAGTTTCGTCAAATTGGATGAAAAAACAAAAAATTGCCAAATTTATCAGAAAACAGATAGAATTAAACATAAAAATGAAAAAATCAGAACTGCAAAAATTAATTGCTAGTTATAAAGAAACCAAAAGAGAATTAGAAAAATCAAATAACAGTAGATTAAAAAGGAAATTAGAAATAATTGAACATAGATATTATCATGAGACAGGTAAGATACTAAAAGATAATCTTCAAGAGATTATATAAAATACCTAACAGTTCAAGGCTTTACAAATGAAATTGATTCATTCTGAATACAAACAAAGCAATATGAAAATTTGGAATGAAGTTGCTCCTCGCTATCATAAGAGATGGGCAAGTATCAGTAAAGGACCATTTCAAAGTTCAAAAAAATTAATAGAATTAGTAGGCATCAATAAAGGAGATTTCGTATTAGATCTTGCATGCGGTACAGGTGCTGTAACAAAAGAAATTCAAAAGAGACTTCAAAATTCAGGATATGTCGTGGGGATAGATACTTCAATAACTGCAATCAAAATTGCAAAAAAATGGAATGGTAAAAAATCAAATTTAGACTTCGTAAATATTGATGCAGAAAAATTTAGTTTTTCTAAAAAATTTGATGTTGTAACTTGTCAATATGCATTATTTTTCTTTCCAAATGCCCAAAAAGCGCTAAAAAATATGAGAAACAGCCTCAAAGAATCGGGTAAAATCGGGATATCAGTTCATGGAAACAATGTTCCATTTTTTGACAGTATTTTAGATTCAGTTACTGAATACATTCCAGATTATGTTCCTCCAAACTCACCAGATCTAGACAGATTTGGAACAAAATCTGCATTAAGATCCGAAATTTCCAAGGCAGGATTTTCAGATATTACAGTAAAAGAGTTTCTTTTCCAATACAATCCCGGAATGTTTGAGGACTATTGGAAAAATTATATCAAATACATCCCAAAACCACTAAAAGAGAAACTAAATGCTTTAGAATATTCAAAACGAAACGAATTGAAATTGTCAGTTAAAGAGAAAACAGCTAAATATACAAAGAAAAATGGTCAAATTCTATTCCCTTGGCAAGTTTTAATTTCAACAGCTAAATACTAGAGTCTAAGGAAAAGAGAAATGAGTAAAGATAAAAAGAAAAAAGAAGAAAAACCGAAGAAATCAGATTTTAAAGCATTTCTGCGAAAAAGAGCACCATTTTACCTTGCAGCCATTACGTTAGTTGCGATTACAGCGTATGGAACACTAACAGAAAAGAATTTAGAAAATAGCATGCCAGAACTTGGATCTGAAGACCAACAAATTGTGGATATTTTAATGAAATACAATGGTCCAAACGAAACAGGGTTGACAGTATTAAAAGCAATTGAAAATAAAATCAAAGAAGAGTATCCAGATGAGAAAATTTTTGAGGACAAAAAAACCAAAATTGGATTAGACATATTAAAAAAAGATTCAGATGAATATCAAATTATTTTGAATTTTCAATCACACAAAGAAGAAATTAATTATGACTGGAATGTAAACGTGAATTCTAAAAAAATCACTTCGAATAACCCAGAATCAAAACACATTATTGATTTAGTAAATTTTTATGATTAGGCTCAAATTGTGACTAGATTTTTAGTAAATTTGTGCATTATAATTGGTCTTTCTTTTACAATTAGCGAATCTTCTATTCTAATTCCAAATTGATTTTCAATGTATATTCCAGGTTCGACTGTAATCGCCATATTTTCTTTTAATTTTGTCTCACTTTTGTAAGAAATAGTTGGAAGTTCATGTACCTCTAATCCGATTCCATGGCCAGTTGAATGTATAAAGTATTTACCATAATTTCTTTCTTCAATGTATTTTCTGCACGCAAAATCTATTTCTTTACAATCTATATTTGGTTTGACGGTTTTTAGACCTATGCTTTGAGATTCTTCAACTATATCATATGCCTCTTTTGCTTGAGATGAAATTTTTCCAATAGCAAATGTTCTAGTTGCATCTGAGACATATCCTTTGTATCTTAATGTAAGATCAGTTACAACAAGATCGCCTTTTTTAAATTTTCTTTGAGTAACTTGAGCATGGGGAAGAGCACCATTAGGGCCTCCAGCAATTATCAAAGGATTAAGGGTAGATTTGTATCCGGTATCAAACATTTCTTGTTTCATTGCGTATGTCATCAAAATTGTTTGTAATTCTGATTCTTTCTGACCCACTTTCATTTTTTCGGAACAAAGCTCAAACATTTCATCTATGATTTTTGATGCCTTTTTGAGTATTAGAATTTCTTTTTCATCTTTAATTATCCGTGAATTGTAGAATGGTTCCGTATTAGATATTAACTTTGGAACATGTTTCTTTAATATCATCATGGTGGAGTAGTTCTGACAATCAGTACAAACCTGCTTTTGTTTTATTTTTTCAATCAAAGAGGAAAGTAAACCTGTTCCACGTTCTGCAGTAATTACATTACAATCTTCAGATTCTTCTTTTGCTCTACCTACTTCAAGTTCAGGCGCAAAAATAGTCATTTTTTCATTTTTTTCAAGTAACCCTATCGCTTCGCCCCAAAACCCAGTCAAGTAAAACAGGTTTTCAGGCTCAAATATGACCAAAGTATCACAATTAAGTTTTTGAGCAAATTTTAGAAGATTTTTCCTTCTTTGTTTCATACAAAAATATTTCTGATTCTCAATTTATGTTTGATGCAAAGTTTGTATATGGAAAATTGGATT
>JAOUNZ010000063.1 GCA_029880665.1 Candidatus Nitrosopumilus sp. | reverse complement strand
TAACATCTGATAGTACATTCCTAGATAGACAATACACCGTTTTTGGTGAGGTAATTGAAGGAATGGACGTTGCAGACAAAATTGTAAATCTTAAAAGAGATGGCAATGACTGTCCTTTAGAAAAAGCACAGATGATTCATGTGACAGTGGAATAAATGAGAATAAGGGTTTTTGGTTTTTTAGTAATTTTATTGATGTCATCAATAGTTTCTATGGCTGACGCACAAATTTCATTAGAAGAAAAAGATGTACAGAGATCTGTTGAAGTTGTCATAAATTCAGAAGGCGACGTTCATGTTAAGCACGTAATAAGCCCAGCAAATATAGAAAAGCATGTTGAATTGATTAATGGAACCATCTCAAATATTCAAGTAACAAATGAACATGATGAAAAACAGTTAGTCATTAGAACAAATAACGGAGTATTGATAATGCCATCTAATGAAAAGTCTATTTTAGAATATGACATTAAAGATGCACTTATTCAAGAAAATAATGTTTGGACATGGAATTTTAGATATCTTGAAACAACTTCGTTTATTTTTCCTAAAGAGGTTGAATTGATTTTTGTTACTGATCGTCCTGTATACTTGGATGAAAAAAAAGGAATTACATGTCATGGCTGTCAAATGATTTTAGAATATTCTATTAATGAACCTAAAGTTTTAGAAAATGTAAAATGGAAAGATAAGGAGTTCATAGTAGAAATTAGAAGTCACTCTAATATTGAAAAATTTAATTTTGATCAACCGACAAAAAGCATTACTTTTAATGTCCCTGATGGAAACAGGTTTGTAACAACAATAATCCCATTGGAATTGTTATGGGAGCCATATTCGGTATTTGTTGATGATGAAAAAATAGATTTTCATGAATATATCAATAATGGAACTCATGTTTGGCTCAATATGAAACCAGAAACATCTGGAGAAATTGTAATTGTAGGAACTACAGTAATTCCTGAATTTCCTATTGTTGCTCCACTTGCAATAGGATTTTTAATGATATTTTTAATGCCAATTATTCAAAAATTCAATCTCCACTAGAACCACAACTACAAAAACCATATTCATCAATTCGGACATCACAAACAATGCATTTTTCGCCATAGTCTACTTCCCATGGTTCTTTCCCAAAAAGTTTGAAATGATCATCAATTTCTAAGGGGATCTCCCTTTTTTTTTCCAATGATTTGTATAGGCATAACAACTATACATACATTATCGGATAATAATCATGGAAATTGAATGTGGTTGTCGTTGTATAAAATGCAAGAGTATGGAACTTAAATCAAATAGAGTTGGACAGGTAGAAGATGATGGATATTTTGACATGCATCATACGTGTAAACAATGCAATACTCATTTTGATCATTTAGATGGAGAGGTTTTTTCTAACTGTGAAAAATGTAACTATTCCTTTAGTTAGTTACTAGTAGTTCTTGAGTAAAATAATGGATTCTATTTTTGCTGGAATTTTTCATAATTTCTTTGTTTGAAGCCATTTTTGCTAAAGCTTTTGATACATCTAACGGACTTGTAGTCCATCCATGTTCTCTGAGTTGTTGTACGGTTTCAGTAACTGTTCTTGGAGAATCAAAGAAGTTACTTGTTTCTAAAATTCTTAATTTTGATTTAATTTCATGAGGGGCAATGTATCTTGATTCATGAAACTCTGGCTCATATACTTCAACATCATCTAGATTTTCAAGACCAAATTGATCTGGATAAGATTCAGTTGGTTTTTGAATGGAGTCTGTTTCATAAACGATTTTTGCTTGATTAGCTGGCAAATGCTGTGAAATGTTATCAATGATTTCTCCCAAGGTTTGATTATCTATATAAAGATCTCTAGAGTCAACCTCAATTTCATTTTCCCCTAGCTTAAGTTTGATTTTTGCCACAACAAACAATCATATGATTTTGATTTATTTTGTTAGCTCTAATGAGCTTAAAGATTAGATCAAAAATTTTACACAATTTATTGGGATTTTTTCCCTTTTGAGTTAAAATGTAATTTTTAAAGTATTAGTCATGAAATCATCCAAAAAAGTAGGCATAATAGTTCTAGTTTTATTAGGTATGAGTATTTTTGGGTATTTGCAATATGCATCTGCATCACAAATAAGTGCAAATATTTCTAAAAGTGAGTTGTTAGATGAAACTGAAAATGGTTCAAACTACAATGTTGAATTACGTTTTGAAAATCCGTCATTGCTAATAATGACTGCAGGTGAAACTGAATTTTTTGTAATAGATGATGACGAGATCATTGGAAAAGGTCAGTTAGAACCGTTTACATTATATCCATTGGATCATATTTTTGTTAGAGGGAGTTTTCATACAGATTCAAAGACAAATGAAGAATCACAATTGATGAAGATTACAGGAGTAACAAAATATGATCTAGGTGTTGCATTGCTTGATGTTCCATTTACGTATTATCCAACACAAGAACAGGCAAGAGAATTTATACATCAAAATTAGCTTCTTACCGAATGCTTACCGTTTTTGGTTCAACTGCATTAGATACCATCAGAACTCCAAGAAAAACATTAAAGAATGTTTTAGGTGGCGCAGCGACATTTGCAGCAATTTCAGCAAGTAATTTTGTAGATACAGGATTAATTGCAGTGGTTGGAAAAGATTTTCCAAAACAATATCATAAAATTTTGTCCAAGTATCTTGATTTGCAAGGATTGACTATCAAAGAAGGTAAAACATTTCGTTATGATGGTAAATATGATAATACATTAAGTACTAGATCAACTTTAAAAACGGAGTTAAATGTACTTGTAAATTTTAAAGCGACTGTACCCGAGGCTTATAGAAGATCTCAATTTGTATATCTTGCTAACAATGATCCTGAACAAAATACTGCATTGATCAAAGAATTTGACAAAGTAAAATTTTCAATGTGTGACACGATAGATTTTTGGATTTCTACTAAACGAGAAGCGGTAATTAAAATGATTAAAGCTGTGGATGCAGTTGTAATTAATGATGAGGAAGCTAAACTCCTTACAAAGGAATTCAATTTGATAAAATGTGCAAAAAAAATGATGCAGTGGGGAGCAAAATACGTAATTATTAAAAAGGGAGAACATGGTTCCTTGATGTTTTATGATGACATGATTTTTCCAACGGCAGGTTTCTCCTTAGAAGATGTTGTGGATCCAACAGGTGCAGGAGATTCTTTTGCAGGTGCAATGATAGGATATCTAGCAAGTAAGAAATCAACCAGCGTATCAGACATTAAAAAAGCAGCAGTTTATGGAAATGTGTTAGGATCGTTTGCAGTTGAGAGATATGGATTAAATGGATTACTAAAAATTAAAGATGGTGATATTGTAAAACGAGTTAAGATCTATGAAAAAATGATTAGATTCTAAAAAGACTTAAGTTCAATTATTTCTCAAATTTATTTACAATTGTCAAAAGAAATAAATGAAAAAAATAAAGATCGGTTAGAGTCAATTTTCAAACTTCAAAAAAGTCTGTCTGGGATGATGAAATTAGATAGATATCCTAAAGATTCTGAAGGTAGAATTTCTGTTTTATGTACTGCGATAATTCATGAAGCAGTAGAATTACAAAGGACAACTAACTGGAAATGGTGGAAATTACCAGTTGAATTTAATCATGCAGAAGCAAAAGAAGAATTAATTGATATTTGGCATTTTGTTGTACAGGCATCTTTAGAGCTAAATCTTACTCCAGATGATATTTTAGAAGAATATAAAAAGAAAAACGATATCAATCGAGAAAGACAGAGAAACGGGTATTAAAAATTAATTTTGAATAAAATTATTTCATAATTAGTTTCATTGATTAAGTTTACAAGATTTAAATTATTTTGAGAATATGGGATTTTAGATTTTAAAACAAAAAGATGTGAATCTGGTTTATCAGAATTAATTACTCTCTGTATTTTTAACAAATTCATTTTTGCATAATTTAAATAATGACCAGAAACTTCTTCCCACAAACTAAATGGTGTCAGTTTTTTGATTTTTATGAACATATTCAATAATTGAATCAATTCCATTATTTTCAGAAAGTCTTTCTACTATTGAAATATGATTCAGAATTTGCAAAATTTTTGAGTAAATTATGTTTGAAAGTGTGCATATATCTATTGAATAGTCTGAATTATCAAGATAATATTCTCGTCTATTGGCAATATGATTTTGCACAATTCTCCAATAAGTGCGTCTATAGTATTCACAATAATTCATGGATAGTCTTACCAATAAATTCAATATTTTTTCTAGTTACTTTTGGATGAATTGGTAAAGAGAGAACGTGTGTTGCTGCCCAATCAGTAGCTGGAAGTTTAATGTTTAGATTGTAAAAGGGGGTTTTGTGAATTGGTACAGAATAATAAGATGTTGCACCTATTCCCTTTAGATTTAGATTTTTCAAGAGAGTATTACGTTTTTTGGTTGCAATCGTGTAAAGATACCAATTAACATGTTCATTGTTTCTTTGATGTGGAAGTATAACTTTAAGATCAGATAGAATTGTTGTTAAAAGTTCTGCATTTTTCTTTCTAGATTTCAAAAAATTTGGTAGTTTTTTCATTTGTATAGTGGCAATCGCTGCATTAATTTCAGGTAATCTTAAATTTAATCCCAAAATTTTAGTATCATATCCATTAACCATCCCATGATTTCTAATCATTAGTAACTTTTCTCTTAGTTTTTTATCATTAGTTGCAATAAAACCACCTTCACCTGAGGTCATTACTTTTGCAGGATACATACTCCAACATCCCATTTCAAAAAAAGTACCGGCATGTTTTCCTTTGTATGTACTTCCTAAAGATTGAGCAGAGTCTTCAATAATTGGAAGATGGTATTTTTTTGAAATTTCAGATAATCTTTCTATATTAGCTACATTTCCATAAAGATGAACTGGAATAATCGCGCATGTTTTTTTTGTAATTTTTTTTTCTAGATCATCAGGATCTATTGTATAATTCTCTTTTAGGATATCAACAAAAACAGGTTTTGCTCCGGTTGAAACAATAGCATTTGCAGTTGCAATAAAAGTAAATGATGGAATTAAAACTTCATCACCTTTTTTGACACCTAATGCATAAAGTGCAGCCTGTAATGCAGCAGTTCCAGAATTAACTGCAATTACATACTTTGATTTAATAAAAGCGGCAACAGATTTTTCAAAAGCTTGAACATGCGGTCCGCCATTATTAGATGTTGAGGTTAAAACACCATTTTTAAGAATAGATGTAACAACGGATATCTCTTCCTTGCCTATAATTGGAATATTAATTGCAATTTTCAATAATTGATATTTTTCATTCCAATCTATAAAGCTCGTCAAATAAACATGAATTTTTATATTTCAAAATTTGTCAATCGACATTGTGAAATCTAAACATCTCGAAAAATCTGACTCGAGTTACAAAGTTTACCTGTATGTTTTCTATATTTGCGGATTCATTATGTTATCAACTCTAGTTTTTGGGGTATATGTTACTACGACAGAATGGATAGAAAATGGAAATTATGTTATGGGGGAAGCAATTCATAACACAACTATTCCATTTGAAAATTTTGCTAGAGTGTCAACTTGGATATTTTTTTCTACAATAATTGGATGGTATTGTGTTTCAAGAATAGGTTGGAGAAGAACTGCAGGCGATAAAATAGTTGGAACAAAGATGGCTTTACTTCAACTAATGTTGTTAGGATTTTCTATAATTACATTATATGAAGTACTATACAATTTTACAGTATTAAACGCACAAATGACTGCAGGAATCGTTGATGGTTTAGTTCCAGACATAGACAGACTATATGTCGCTTATCCGGATCCAGATAGACCATGGAATTTGGTTTTTGCAACCAAAGTATTCCTTGCATCTTTTATTATTAGTACTCATGCGTTTTATCTTAGTACAAAACCTAGAAAAAGCCTAGATAAATCAGAATTATAAATACATTGTATAATTATGATTAATTTGTCAAAAAACTATTTTTAGTATGTATGGATAATTGGAATATGGTATTATTTGGATTTAGTAGAAATGATTTAAAATGTAAAAAATGCGGAACAATTCTATCTGATCATAACAGATTAAAAAAACATGAAGAGAAAGCACATAATAAGAAAAAAGAAAAATGCAGGGTTTGTGGAACTGAATTTAATACCGAAGAG
>JAOUNZ010000062.1 GCA_029880665.1 Candidatus Nitrosopumilus sp. | reverse complement strand
GAAGAATTAAAGAAACTATTGGGGAAGACAGATGATCAGAGTTATAGATATCTTGGCGGTGCAGTAGGCGTTGTAAATTATGACGCAATAAGGCTAGTTGAGAATATTAAAGATTCTCACAATTCCCCACAACCATTAATGGAGTTTGGAATTTATGATGATGGCATATTATATGACAATCTACACAAAAAATTATTTTATTTTTTTCACGATGAAAATAGATTTGATAAATTAATCATGGGGGATGGTTATTTTGGAGAATTTAATTCAAGTGAGACAAGACCAAACATGGATGAAAAAAAATACTCGGAAATTGTAAACAAGGCAAAAAAATACATTCATGATGGAGATATCTTCCAAGTGGTACTATCTAGAAAATTTGCATTTGATGTTAGCGGCGATTTTTTGACGTTATACAAAACATTACGAAATCTAAATCCCTCACCCTACATGTATCATCTAAAACAAGGCAACAAAACAATTATTGGTGCATCTCCTGAAATGTTAGTCAGAATTACCGATAATAAAGTAGAAACATTCCCAATTGCAGGAACTCGAAAAATCACTGATGATGAGGAGAAGAACAAATTGCTATCTGCGGAGCTAATCCATGATGAAAAAGAATTGGCAGAACACACAATGCTTGTAGATTTGGGCAGAAATGATATTGGTAGAGTGTGTAAGTATGGAACAGTTCACCTTGAATCTCTAATGGAGATTAAACAGTTTAGCCATGTTCAACACATTGTTAGCCATGTTGTAGGGAATCTGTCTCCTAAAAACGACATGTTTGATGCGTTTCAAGCAGTATTTCCGGCTGGAACAGTATCTGGGGCTCCAAAGGTTAGAGCCATGGAGATCATAGATGAATTAGAAACAGAAGCAAGAGGACCTTATGCAGGAGCTGTTGGCTATTTTTCTTACAACGGATGTTGTGACTTTGCCATTGCGATTAGAAGCATATTCATCAAAGACAACACGGGATTTGTACAATCAGGAGCAGGTATTGTGTCAGACTCTGTTGCAGAAAACGAATTCAAAGAGACCGAAGATAAAGCAGGAGCCATGCTTCAGGCATTAAGGGAGGCCTCAAGTTGAATTTTTTAATTATTGACAATTATGACTCATTTGTGTACAATATTGCACAGTATCTGGGAGAATTGGGAGTAGAATGTGATGTGATCAGAAATGATAAGATCACGTTAGATGAAATCAAAAAAAGAAACTATGACGCAATAATAATATCTCCTGGCCCTGGTACCCCTGAGGACAAAAAACACTTTGGAGTTTGTAGTGATGTAATCAAAGAATTAGGATCACAGACCCCGATACTGGGAGTATGTTTAGGACACCAGGGAATAATTGATGCATTTGGCGGCAAAGTCACAAATGCAGGATGTGTACGACATGGTAAGACAAGTCCAGTTGACCATACTGATTCAGAACTATTCAAAGGTGTAAAAAATCCTTTCAGAGCTACACGTTATCATAGCCTAGTCGGAGATAAAACAGTGATACCAGATGTGTTGCAAGTCACTGCAACAGCAGCAGATGATGGAGAAGTGATGGCAATACAACACAAAAAATACCTCATTCAAGGAGTGCAGTTTCATCCAGAATCAATAATGACTGAAGATGGAAAAAAAATTCTTGGAAATTTCATCAAACAAGTAAGAGAGAAAAAGAAATGATTTCAGAGATGATCTTAAAGTTACAAGAAAAGACAGATCTTACATATGATCAGATGAATCAGGTAATGACCGACATCTTGTCTGGTAAGACAAATGACTCACAAAATGCAGATTTTTTATCATACTTGGCAGATAAAGGGGAAACAGATGATGAATTACTTGGAATGTTGGATAAAATGCAGGATTTCTCGCTTAAAGTGGAGCCTAAAAACAACGGGACCATAATTGACATGTGTGGAACAGGCGGAGATAAACTACGGACATTTAACATATCCACAACTGCGTCATTTGTTGTGGCAGCTGCTGGTGGAATTGTGGCAAAACATGGAAATCGTTCAAGCTCAGGAATTGCTGGTAGTGCAGATGTTTTTGAATATTTTGGTTATGACTTGAATCTAGAGCCAGCAAAGATTGCAGATATACTGCAAAAACATAATCTCTGCTTTATGTTTGCACAAAAGTTTCACCCTGCAATGCGACATGTGTCTGCTGCAAGAAAGAATCTAGGGCAAAGAACTGCATTTAATCTTCTAGGCCCTCTGTCAAATCCAGCCGGTGTAAAAAACCAACTAGTAGGAGTGCTCTCTGCAGAATATCTAGACAGGCTGCCGTTACTCCTCAAAAAAAGAGGCGCTGAAAATATTATGACAGTTCGTTCGGATGACGGCATGGATGAATTTTCTACGAGTTCAGTTAATCGTGTATGTATCTTAAAAAATAACAAAGTGCTAATGAACGCAATTGATCCGGAGGTCTTAGGCTTGCGTAAATCATCATTGCAAGACATTCAAGTTAATTCTAAAGAAGATGCCATCAAATCATTTGTGGGAGTGCTAAATAACACTTCAAACCAATCCATGATTGAGACTACTGCCCTTAATGCAGCTGGTGGATTAATTGTCGCAAACATTTGTAAAAACTTTGAGGAAGCAGTACAAATCGCATTGGATACAATAAAGAGTGGCAAAGCATTTTCATTGTTGAAAAATTTTGTTCAAGACACTGGAGACATCTCCAAACTAAAGGAGATAATTGATGGCTGAAAATATTTTGAGAAAACTGGTGAATAATTCCCAGATGGCAATTAATGACGGGATTTACGAAATAGATGCAGATCTGCAAAAATCAACTAAAGATTTTAAACAAATCATCAAGACAAATCCACATGCAACACTTCTGACTGAGATTAAATTTTCATCACCCTCGTTAGGCAAAATCAGAACACCAGAAGATCCTGTCAGTATTGCTTGCCAAATGATTGCTGGAGGCTCAAAAGCACTTTCGGTATTAACCCAGCCATACTTGTTTAATGGCTCTCCAGAGTATTTCATGAACGTAAGACAGATGGTGGATGTTCCAATGCTGATGAAAGACATCATGATTGACAAAGTTCAGATTGATGCTGCAAAAAAGATAGGCGCAGATTACATGTTACTTATCCAATCCCTTTTTGATCAGAAATTTTTATCCAATGTTGATGAGTTTATAGACTACGGACACAGGCAAGGGTTGGAAGTTTTACTCGAAGTTCACACCAAACAAGAGTTTCAAAATGCATTAAGCACAAAGGCAGATCTGATCGGAATCAATAACAGAAATCTTGACACGCTGGAAATTGATCTAAAAACAACGGAGAGAATTCTCTCTGGGTTTGAAAAAAC
The DNA here is from genome assembly GCA_029880665.1 of Candidatus Nitrosopumilus sp. Taxonomy (GTDB): domain Archaea; phylum Thermoproteota; class Nitrososphaeria; order Nitrososphaerales; family Nitrosopumilaceae; genus Nitrosopumilus. Next base: position 2,841 of record JAOUNZ010000062.1, on the reverse strand, counting down.
GAGGTTGATTCTTTCAGAAAGTGGGATTGATACTCCTAAAGACATTCAATATCTGAAAAAATGTGGTGCAGATGCTTTTTTGATAGGTTCAAGTATAATGAAAAGTGACAACATTGAAGAACAAGTAAAAAAATTGGTGAATACATATTGAAATATCCTAAAAACGGACGATTTGGTGAATTTGGTGGGAAGTATATTCCAGAAACTTTGGTTCCTGCAATTGAAGAGCTGGAAGAAAATTATCTTAAATTCAAAAATGATAATAGTTTTAAAAAAGAACTTGATTACTACCTCAAAATCTATGCAGGAAGGCCAACGCCGCTGTACTATGCAAAGAATTTGTCAGAAAAAATTGGTGGAGCAAAAATTTATCTAAAAAGAGAAGACCTGCTGCATGGAGGAGCGCACAAAATCAACAATACCTTGGGTCAGGCAATTCTTGCAAAAAGAATGAATAAAAAAAGAATCATTGCGGAAACTGGAGCAGGACAACATGGAGTTGCAACTGCAATGGCATGTGCAGCTTTGGGAATGACATCTGAAGTGTATATGGGTTACAAAGACACCATAAGACAAAAGCTAAATGTGTATAGAATGAACATGCTTGGCTCCAAAGTACATCCAGTAAAATCAGGTTCCATGACACTGAAAGACGCAATTAATGATGCAATTAGAGACTGGATTACTAATGTGGAGACAACATATTATCTTCTAGGTTCGGCAGTAGGACCTCATCCATACCCGGTAATGGTCAGGGATTTTCAAAGTGTAATTGGTAAAGAAATCAAAACACAAATGAAAAAAATAAACAACAAGGCACCAGATTATGTAATAGCATGTGTAGGCGGTGGATCTAATGCAATTGGAACATTTTACCCTCTTGTAGATACTGATGCTGAAATTATCGGTGTAGAAGCTGCAGGTCACGGATTAAAAACAAAAATGCATTCTGCAACATTATCCTCTGGGAGCAAGGGGGTACTACATGGGATGATGACATATTTACTCCAAGACAAAGAAGGTCAAATTACAGAGACACATAGTATTTCGGCAGGACTGGATTATCCTGGAGTAGGTCCAGAGCATTCATACTATAAGGATATGAAACGTATCAAATATCACTCAGCTACAGACAAGGAAGTAATCGAGGCATTTTTGATGCTAACAAGAACCGAAGGAATCATACCTGCACTTGAATCTTCTCATGCAATTGCTGAAGCGATGAAGGTTGCAAGAAAAGGAAAGAAATCAGAATCAATTGTAGTCACACTGTCTGGAAGAGGAGATAAAGACGTAGAAGAAGTACAAAACTATCTGGATAAACATGTCAAAGATTAAGGAAAAATTTGCAGAACTTGCTGCAAATAACCAAAGGGCGTTAATCTCTTACATTATGGTAGGATTCCCAAATGAAAAAGCAACAATTGCAGCTGTACGAGGATTAGTGTCTGGTGGAGCAGACATCATAGAACTAGGATTTCCATTTTCAGACCCACTAGCTGATGGCCCTGTTATTCAAAATGCAAGTACAGTATCACTTGAGAATGGAACCACGGTTTCCAAATATTTTGATATTGTCAAGAAGATCAGAAAAGAGACAGATGTCCCACTTGTAATGATGACATATACTAATATCTTGTATCATACAGGATATCAAAGATTTATTGCAGAGGCAAAAAAGGCAGGAATTGATGGATTTATTCTTCCTGACATGTCAATTGAGGAATCAAAAAAGTATATTCAGGCAGCAAAAAACAATACAGATACTATTTTTCTAATATCGCCAAACACAAGCAAAACCAGAATAGAGAAAATTTCTAAAATATCAACTGGATTTTTGTATCTTGTTGCAGTTTTTGGCACAACAGGAGCAAAAACAGGGATTAAAAATTACACCCTAGATGCAATTAAGGATGTAAAAAAACATACAAAAGGAAAAATCCCCATTGGTGTAGGATTTGGCGTATCCACCCCTGAAGATGTTAGAACATATGTAAAAGCAGGAGCTGATGCAATAATTGTTGGCAGTGCATACCTGAAATTAATTGAAAAAACACATTATGATAAACTGGAATCAAAAATTTCAGCGTTTACTAAGCGTCTTAAAAAACAAACCACGCTATAATCCGTCAAAAGTGTGGCAGTCGTACACAGACTGAATGATAGTGATAATATACAGTTCTGACTGCCATACTTGATGTTCTCATAATAAAATAAACAAAGAAAAATAAAAAAACCATGGTAAAAAATACAAAAATCCATTGAAAAAAAGAATTTTTTTTATACATGTGTAAAGATCGATTTATTCAAATAAAGAAAATTTAGAGCGAGACAATAACAACATAGAAAACAAACCAATGCTTAGTACGCTTACTGCCAATAATCCAAACTCAGGAATTACATGGGTGCCAATAATCTTGATTTCTTTAGAATGAGGTTCTATTGGAATCACCAACTTGATTCCAGCAGATGTTTCATCGATTGTAAAATCCACAATGCTCCCGTCTACCAAAGCAGTATTTGGCTCGTCAATAAGATCTGAAGGTAAAACTAATGTAATTTGATCATTTAGTGTGTCGCCTGAAATAGTAAACGTTAATGCATTTCCTTTTGGATCTACACGAACCTCGTTTTGAAGATTGGTATCTAAAATGTATTTAATTTTAAATCCTAATCCGTTGTCGCTGTATCCAGAAGCCACTCCGTCAATTGATCTGACACTTCCAGGATTCTTTATCACATGAACTACCCCCTTCATGTAAGGATGTATGCTACAAAAATAGTAAAAATCTCCAAGGTCATTAAATTGTCTAGTATAATGTTTTCCGGCAGTAAAAAAAC
>JAOUNZ010000003.1 GCA_029880665.1 Candidatus Nitrosopumilus sp. | reverse complement strand
AGCATGGTTTTGATACTAGTAAAATAAAAGTTCATGTTTTTGAGGCAATAACAACTGAAAATGAGACTAGTTTTGTAGGAACTGTAAAAGATTTAGAAGGAAAAGAATTTTCAGATTTGTCTGTAATGGTGTTTAATCAGGCATGTTTAGATTCATACATGAATTACAGATGGCAATGGGAAAATTAATTTTTGTTTTTGCTATTATCTTTTATCAGGAAGGAATCAGAGTCTGGAAATACATAGGCAATAATTCCCATCCATTGGTAATTAGGATCATACAGTCTATAGAACCCTGCATTATCTAATGTAATACTAATTGATCTTCCAGGTAGAATTTCTCCTGAGGATATTCTACCATCTGATGTGTATCTGTTATAACGATCTCCATAATTTTCTGTGCCACTTAGAATGCTATGTGAAACAACATCGTCATTTACAATAGTAATTGTAGTTCCTGGTTGAACAGAAATTCTATCTTGGGAGAAATATCTTAATCTTAATCCATCCGTAGAGCTTTGAGTTGGAACTATGTCAGATTTGCTAGAACCAACATCAATGTAAGAGCCAGTACCTTGAGTTGATGAACCTCTAAGAATGTAAAGTGTAAGTTCGTTTGATTTTTTAGACTCTGTAGAAACGGGAATAATTTTAGTTAATGTAGATAGTTTTGTTGTATAGATAATTTTGTAGGTATCATCAGGAGTTGTAATTCTACCTGTAAAACCATAAATAGATGCATCTTTGCTTTCTTCAACCAATCTTCCAAAAAAGTTAATTGATGTATCAAACCCATTTGAACTTTCAATGTTTCCGTTAATTCTGATATAACGGCCTTCACGCAAAAACTTTCCATCTAGTTTAGATATAACAAATTCTTCATCATCTAATGTGACAAAACCGTCTTCTGTAAGAAAATTAATTGTACTTCCTTTTTGTAGTTGAGAAGACAGACCAAGATCAATTTCAGATATCCTGATAAAATCTTCGGTTACGGCAAATCCAGATCCTTCTAAAAGAAATGCCTGGTTCTCAGAAATTTCAGCAAATGAATCATTTACGTAATATCCTGATGAAACAACAAACAACGCTAGTAGAGCAATACATGTTTTCATGATTAATTCTAGTTAAATTTGGTTTATAATTTACTACTAAATTATTTTAGACCGAATAGGCAAATTCGTAGGTAAAATCTAGTAATCATAAACCAGGCACCGTCAGACCTTGTTCTCGGGCTAGTTCTATCATGTAAAATTCAAGATATCCTCCAGCTAGAAGAAGACCTACAACAATTCCAATTTCAATCAATGTTGGTTTGACAAACGAAACTAAGTTAACCTTTTTACTCACAGCTCTTATCAAAATAAAACTCCTAGAGATTCCAAATGAGTACGCAATAAGTTCCATTAATCCAAAGGGGGATAAGAAAAGAATCGAAAGTGGTGGGATGTCTTCAAGTTGCGGAGTAACAACTGTTATTGAAGCAAAAGCAAATCCTGTAGACCAAGCAGAGAAAACCCCCCATACAACTCCAAATCCAGGGATAAACATTGGCAAGGCAATAGCTGTGTTGTGAGCAAAGATTCCAATGGCATCAATATCCAACACAAGTTCTTCAAACTCAGACATGAAGATGTTAGCTTCATCTTCACTAACTGAGGACATAGAGCCAATTTGATAAGCAGCCACAAAAATTCCCAGAAATATGAAAAATGTGGCTATTCTTGCTTTGTTCACAATAAGATTTCTTGTACATGATATTTGAGGGTTGGTGTAGGCGCAGATTTAATTAAACCAAACTGTATTTTTTTATATGAAAAAGGAACTTTCCTTAGCATTAAACTATGCATTAAACAAAGGATTCCAAATTCATCCAGACGCTTTTAAAATATTAGAGAATGTTGATGTAAAAAAATTAGAGAAGATCATAAAGGAAATAGTAAGGGAGAAAACAAAACAGAAATTATTTCATATTAGTCAGGATGATTTAGAGACTTATCTTGGAATTAAGGAGGACCTTACACTTCAAAATGAAGTCAAAATAATATCTGAGCCAACTAACAAGATAACATCTGGTGAGGGAGTTAAAGGTTACAATGCTTTATTTTCAAGTCGTTTTAACAAACTTAAACGAATTATTTCAGATAGACCAGAATCAAGATTATTAAAATCTGCAGCTGTGGTGAAAAGTATAAAAAATGATGACGATGTTTATGTTTGTGGTCTTGTATCAGTTAGAAATACTGAAAGAAACATCACAAAGTTAGTTCTTGAGGACCCTTCAGGCTCATTTGAAGGAATTGTTTTTGATAACGAGTTGCAAAAGATTGCAGGAACACTTCTAATTGATCAGTTTGTAATGGCAAGGATAGGTTTAGCAAAGAATTCAGGATATATAATTAAGGATTTGATTTTGCCAGATGTTCCAGAACAAGCCAAAAACAAATCAGAGACTGAAGCATATGCAATCTTTCTTTCAGATTTGCATATTGGAAGCAAATATTTTATGGAGGATGAATTCACGGAATTTGTTTCATGGATTTCTAGTCCTGATCCAATTGCTAGAAAAATTCGTTTTGTTCTAATCTGTGGAGACGTAATTGACGGGGTTGGAATTTATCCAAATCAGAATAAAGAATTGATTTGTTTAACCATTCAAGAGCAATTAAAAAAGGTGGAAGATCTAATTGATAAAATTCCAAAAAACATAAAGATCATCATTATGCCTGGAAACCACGATCCAGGAAGAAGAGCATTGCCACAGCCTGCCATACCAAAAAAATACAATTTAGGTTTATGGGATAGAGAAAATGTAATGATGGTTGGAAATCCTGCCGTAGTCTCATTAAATGGAGTAAGAGTAATGATGTTTCATGGACAAAGTATTGATGATATTGTAAAAACCACCCCTGGGTTAAGTTATGACAAGCCAACAGATGTTATGAAACACTTACTGAGGGCAAGGCATTTGAGTCCAATTTATGGTAGTCAAACACCAATAGCGCCTGAAATGGAGGATCTTTTAGTGATTGAGGATGTTCCGGATATTTTTCATGTTGGACATGTTCATAGGGCAGAGTTAGCTATGTACAAAGGAATTTTATTAGTTAATTCAGGTTCATGGCAGAAACAAACACCTTTTCAGGCAAGTGTAGGAATGATTCCAAATCCAGGAATAGCTATTATAGTAAATTTGAAAACTTTCCAAGTTTTCCATGAAAATTATAGTTCAAACTCAAATAATATCTTGCAAAGTTAGTTCGTCTTTGAAGGATTTTTTTATCATTTCAGATGAGATTGTAAGTTTGTATTTTTTAGTTCTACCATGTATTCCCTGATGGATAATTCGTCCAGAAATAATTCCAGACATTTCAATTTCACTTAGCATTTGTGTGACTCGTCTTTGTGTAAGTTCATCTCGTCCTACCACCTTGCAGAGATTTTTGTATGACGAATAAATCTCTCCTGTAGATGATCCATTTGCCTTCATTATTGCAATAATCACTAGTTTTTCATGAAGTGGATACGATTTTAGAGATGTTTCCTCTTTATTTTCCTCAATTTTTTGAGTTGCTTCTCTAATATGCTCAATTGTGACCCTGTCAGATTGTTGTCTTTCTGCAATTTCACCTGCAACACGAATTAGATCGATTGCCCTACGAGCATCACCGTGTTCTCCTCCTGCAAGAGCTGCGCATAGATTTAGAGCTGGTTCTTCAACTGAGTTCTCTATAAATGAGTCATGAATTCTTTCTTCAAGAATTTTTTTGATTTGTTCGACGTTGTAATTTGTAAATACAATCTCTTCTTCACCAAGACTGCTGATTACTCTAGGATCAAGTTTTTCTTTAAATGTTAAATCATTTGAAATTCCTACTAAAGTTAAAGATCCTTGTTTTAGACGTTCATTTGCTCTAGTAAATTGATAGAGAATATCCTTACCTGTTTTGGCTACTAATTGAGCAAGATAATCAATTTCATCAATTACAAAAATGGCATTAAGTTTCTCTTCATCAATTTTATTAAGCAATCTCTTAAACACTTCACTTGTTGCAAGACCTGTTGACGGTAATTCCTTTTCAGTCAGGTTCAATTGTCTACCTAAGCTTACCAGTAATCCATAGAGTGTTGTTTCATCTTTTGAATTTGAATAGATTAATTTAATTGGAAAATTAGATTTTTCAACTCTTTCTTGAATTTTTGAGAGTACTTTTTTAACTACTAATGTTTTGCCTGTTCCAGGTTTTCCATAAACCAAAAGATTGGAAGGTCTAGATTGTTTCAATATCGGTAACAAAGATTGGGTAACTTGTTCTTGTTCAGAGTCTCTATGAAGAATAATATTTGGAATGTATGTAAAATGGAGGATGTTTCGATTTTTTATTATAGATTTTCCAGACTCTGCTGCATCAAGCATTCTATCAATAGGGTCAGACACACTCACACACCTTTATTTCCTACCAACATCAACATACTGATATTTGATTTATGAGACTATAGTTTAGAATAATAATTGTAGTTTAGTTTGTAATTAATTATTTTTAGTTTAGATTTTCTAAAAAATAAATTTAAAAAAATATAGAGTGGAAACATTGGTGTGTGTGTTGAATTTTTTAATTAACATTTTGTTAAGTAAATGTTAAAAAACTTCTAAATATCCCTGTTTTGACCCCTTTATTTCCACTCCAGGCGTTAAGATTGATGTTAACAGTGTGAATATCCCTGTTTTGACCCCTTTATTTCCACTCCAGGCATAAAACATGCTAATTTTTCATAAATAATAATTAGTTCTTGTTAATAACAAAAAACAGACTAGGCATGACTTACACAGTCAATGTTAACAAACTATTTTGTTAACAAACATGATCGGATCCATTGAACTGTTAACATCTGACTTTATAGATCCCGAACATGGCTAAAAAGCGTATTAGAATAGATATGGAAGATGCAGATGGCGCGCGTTATGATATCAAACTAGAAGGTAATGTGACTAGAGAAAAAATCCTTAAAATATTTGAGATGATGGATTTGATGAATATTGAAGAAGAAATACCAAAAACAACCAAAATGGACTCAATCGGCTCTAAAATTTGGTATATTATGGATAAATTTTTCCCAATGGGTAAATTTACATCTACAAACATTCTTGAAAAATATGAAGACGAATTTAATGAGCCTATAAAACTAAGCATAATATCCACTTATTTATCCAGATTTTCTTCAAAAGGCAAGGTAGATAGAACAAGAACAGGCCGTGAATGGACTTATCAAACCATTAAAATTGGCCAAAAATAACATTAATCAATTAAGAAATAATCACTTTTCTTACTATTAATCGATCTTTTCCAAGAATTACTTTTACATATTCACCTTTTTGAATATCCATATATTTTCTAAATTGTTTAGGAATTGAAATTGTACCAGCTGAAGTAATTTTTACTAAAACCTCATTATCTTGTACTGACATATAGTCATTATAAATTATTAATATATATAAATTATTAATATATATAAATTAATAATTAAATATAAAATTTGGTATGTTTTAGTATAATTGGCCTATATTTCACAATGATTTGTTAAAAACTCTGTTATGTAATTATTGGATTAGTTTCACTCTGTTCTATTTTTTCTATTCCTTTTTTAGTAATTGAATAAGTATATGGTTTAGTTTCAGTATTCCTTTGTACATATCCATCTTCAAATAATCTTTTCATTAATCTTGAAGTATGCTCTCTACTACGTTTTAATGTGATTTGTATATCACGTGACGTCATAGCTTTGTTTGTGATTAGATGTAATACATTATCTATAGGATTTATGTGATGATTTGGAGGAAAAATATTTGACACAGAAACAGGTTTTTCAGGAATAATTTTAGGTTTGATAGAATCATCACTCTTATTTTCTTGAACCTCACTCTTTGCTAATTTTTCTAGGAATTGTTTTAATTCTATATTAGGATCTTCTATTTTTTGCTCAGTTCCTTGTATTTCTAATGCATCTAGGCGTATTTTCATATCAATTAACTGCTTTTCATAATATTCTAATCGTTCAGATTGTGATATATCGTAGATTTCACTTCTAAACTTTAGAAATGAATGCACTTTATAATATACATATAACCCTATCAATCCAATTGAAAATGCCAAAATTACACCTAAAATTACTCCAGGTTCAGGAATTTCTATTAACATCACAACATTTACGCCTGAATTGTGATTTATTGTGATTGAACAATATTATTTCACACTTTGGATTAACAAACTGATACATATAATCACCAATATCACAACCAACTCAACTTAACATCTAATATTATTATCACATATTACATGCCTGACGAACAAGTTTATCAATCACATTAATCACTTCATCTTCTCTTTCAAGAAATATATCACTATTATTTATCACACTAATTTGTTCTGAAAGTTTGGATATCACATCTATATCATCAGGTAAAAGTATGCCTAGACCTCGTAAAAGAATGATTGAGTAGTATAACCCAATTAATTTCTCTCTAGATTGTCCAACTTGTCTATAATAGGCACCTTTTGTTATAGAAAACTTAGATTCCAAAAGATCTTTCTGATGCAAAATAATTTCAATTTGGCGTTCTGTAAACAAAGATTTTTTGATAATTTTACTAATAATATTATTAAATTTAGATTCTTTAACATCATCCATAGCTATACAAATCTGTATATTGACATTACAATTAAACTTTAAAGAGCCATATACAAATCTCATTTATGACTGGAAATAAAGTTGAGACATTTCTTAAGTCAGAACTAAAAAAGAAAAATGCATTACTGTTTGTATTAATTGATTCAGAAGTATCAAATTTGGAGGCATCAAGCAAACTAGCTAAAGATGCAGAAGAAATCGGAGCTTCTGCAATTTTAGTTGGAGGTTCTTCTGCTACTGATCAGATTGAAATGGCCCAAGTGGTTAAAGGTATTAAAAAAGGAATTAAAATTCCAATAATCTTATTTCCTGGAAATATCACGGGTGTTGTGCCTGATGCTGATGCAATATTGTTTAGTTCATTAATGAATTCAGAGAATCCATATTTTATCACACAAGCACAGGCCTTAGGTGCTCCAAGCGTTCTCAAATTTGGTTTAGAACCACTACCAACTGCTTATTTGGTAATAGGAGATGGAACATCTGCTTGGTTTGTTGGTTCAGCAAGAGGAATTCCATTTGAAAAACCAAAAATAGCTGCTGCATATGCTCTTGCAGCACAGTTTCTTGGAATGAGATTTGTATATTTAGAGGCAGGATCTGGTGCAAAAACCAATGTTACACCAGAAATGGTCAAGACTGTAAGACATACATTTAATGGCTTTTTGATTGTAGGAGGAGGAATTAGAGATGTTAAAACTGCTCAAAATTTGGTTAAAGCAGGGGCTGACGCTCTAGTTATTGGAACATTCCTTGAAAAAGGAGGAAGTATCAAAAAACTAGAAGAAATATCAAAAGCAATTCAAAGAAGCAAATAAAACAATATCATGTCTGAAAACGATGCAATTTCTCGTATCAATGGTATTAAAATGCCCGATTATTATCTTGAATACTACACAAACCTTTCAACCTATACATATTCCATCTTTGAACATGCGGCAAAAGCAAAATCTAGTCTAGTTGATTCTTCAGGAATTATTGAGCCTAAAATTGCTTTTGATTTAGCAGATAGAGTTGCTAAAATGCACGAAATCGATATTGCTGAACCCCTTAGAGAAATATTGAAAATAAATGGAAAAGAACTCTCAGCATTAATTATTTCAAAAGAAATCGCATTAGGAAAATATTCGCTACAAGAAGCATCTTTAGAAGAGAAGTTAGATCTTGCAGTCCGTGTTGGATTAGCAATTGTTACTGAAGGTGTCACTATTGCACCATTACAAGGAATTAGCGAAGTCAAAATTAAGAAAAATAAAGATGGTACAGAATACCTTTCTGTTTCGATCGCAGGTCCCATGCGTTCAGCAGGAGGTACAGAATCTGCTGTAACAATGTTAATTGCAGATCATGTTAGAAAAATTGCTGGATTATCAAAATTTCAAGCTAATTCTTTTGATGATGAAACAGGTAGGTTTGTTGAAGAATTACGAATCTATGAAAGAGAAGCAAGTAGCTTTCAATTCCATATTCTAGATGAAGATATCGAACGTGTCATATCTAATCTTCCTGTAGAACTAGACGGTGTGGATACTGATCCTTATGAAGTTGTAAATCACAAAGGTATGACTCGTATCAAAACTGATAGAGTTAGAGGGGGTGCATTACGTGTTTTAAATGATGGATTAATTGGACGATCTAAAAAATTACTAAAAAGAATCGAATTATACAATCTAGATGGATGGGAGTGGCTCAATGATCTTAAAGGTGCAGTTCAAACTGGTGATAATCAAGAAGATGCTGCTGCTAAGAGAATGCGAGAAGTAATCACTGGTAGATCCGTTTTATCAATGCCTAACAAGTTAGGAGGATTTAGATTAAGATATGGAAGAGCGTGTAATACTGGTTTTGCAGCTGTTGGTATTCATCCTGTAATTGCTGAAATTCTTGATCATACTGTAGCTGTAGGTACCCAAATCAAAATAGATATTCCTGGAAAAGGAGCTACTGTCGCATTTGTAGATTCAATAGATACCCCTATTGTTCGTCTGAAAAATGGAAATGTAGTAAAAATCAAAAATGTAAAACATGGATTAGAAATCAAAAATGAAATTGAAAAAATACTCCATTTAGGTGACATATTAATTTCATTAGGCGACTTTCTTGAAAATAATGCTCAACTTGTACCTTCAGGTTATGTTGAAGAATTTTGGATTGAGGAATTAAAACAAAAAATCCAAAAATATGGACCCGATAACCAATATCTTAACCAATTTTTAAGTAAAATACCTACAATTGATGAAGCATTGAAGATCTCTCTTGATTTTCAAATTCCATTACATCCACACTATCTATACTATTGGGATTGTATCTCATCAAACGAACTTACCAAACTTTTAGAGCCTAATAAAATCAATTCTACATCAATAGAATATCCAAAACAAACTAAACAAATTCTTGAAAAATTAGGTGTACCACATAAAATTAAAAACGAAATAATTATTCTTGAAGAACAAGAAGCAAAAATATTCTTTAATCTTTTATTCAGACAAAAACCAATTATTAGTGATTTATCAATCCCAAAAATTTTAACACAAACATCTGGTATTCAGATAAATAATAAATTCTCAACTTCAATTGGGGTTAGAATAGGAAGACCTGAAAAAGCAGCTGCCAGACAAATGAAACCTCCAACACATGTATTGTTTCCAATTGGTGACAAAGGCGGACCTACGAGAGATCTTCTTAAGGCATCCAGAAACGAACACTTCTTTATTGATATTTTTAACAGATATTGTAATCAATGTAATCAGCCCTCTATTGGTATAAAATGCTCTATTTGTGGTACAAAAACAACGATTACTTACAGATGTACACACTGTAGAGATGAGCTAACTGAACCATTTTGCCAAAAATGTAAACGTAAAGCACCAACCCATTCACATAAAGAATTTCCACTAAAAACAAGATTATTTTTAGCTCAGGAAAAAATGGGACTCCGTGCAAAAGAACCATTCAAAGGGGTAAAGGAATTAATCAACCAAGATAAAATTGCTGAACCTCTTGAAAAGGGACTTACACGCCAAAATTTTGGACTAACAACATTCAAAGACGGAACTGTCAGATTTGATGCCACAAACTCGCCATTAACTCATTTCAAACCATCATGGATAGGAACCTCTATTGAAAAACTAAAACAACTTGGATATTTCTATGATATTGATGGAAAACCTCTTGAGCACATGGATCAGATCATTGAGATTCGTATGCAAGATGTAATAATTCCATATGAAAGTGGAAACTATCTAGTATCTACTTGTAAATACATTGATGTTCTTTTAGAAAATTTTTATGGTCATGCTAAATTTTATAATGTTCAAAACTCTAAAGATCTAATTGGACATCTGATAATTGGTTTAGCACCGCATACTTCTGTTGGAATAGTTGGACGAATAATTGGATTTACAGAAACACATGTTTGTTTTGCAACACCAAATTGGCATTCTGCAAAACGACGAGATGCTGATGGTGATGCTGATTCAATCATGCTTTTGATGGATAGTCTTCTAAATTTCTCAAGACAATTCCTTTCAGATAGAATAGGCGGATTAATGGATGCACCATTACTTATACAACCCCTTGTTTTACCCCATGAATCTCAACCACAGGCTCATAATCTTGAAGTTACAAAATATCTTCCACTAGAATTTTTTCAATCTACGTTTACTCATATTAAAGCATCAGATGTTTCATCTGTTGAAATTATCAAAACACGACTTGAAACTGAAAGACAGTTCTATGACTACTTTTTCACACATCCAACTTCATCTTTAACTACTTCAAAATCACGTAGTGCATATTCTACACTTGGTTCTATGCTTGACAAATTTGATATGCAAGTCAAAAATGCCGAATTAATAAATGCAGTGAACACTTCTGAGATTGTTTCAAATGTTATCTCAACTCATCTTGTTCCAGACATTATGGGTAATTTAAGAGCCTATGCAAGACAGAATTTTAGGTGTACTGGTTGTGGGAAATCATTTCGTAGAATGCCTCTTATTCAAACTTGTTTATGTGGCCATAAATTAATTCCTACAATTACAAGAGGTTCTGTTGAAAAATATCTAAATCTTGCAAAAAGACTTGTAGAGAAATATAATGTAGGTGAATATCAAAAAGGAAGAATCCACGCTTTGTCAGATGAAATTGAATTAGTATTTGGTAAGAGTAAAGGAGATCAATCACTTCTTACTGATTATGACTAAATTTATCTTAGTTTAACATATTCATAAGCACCTAACTTATTATCAAAACAAAATTTTACTTTTTGAAAATCCTTTCTAAAAGATTTTACTTTAGAAAGTATTTTTCTTGGATCTTTTTTCTCAATAACAACTTGTTTTATAAAAGATGCAATCTCTTTCATCTCATTCTCTTTCATTCCAAGTCGTGTGATTTCAGAAACTCCTAACCTAATTCCGCCTGGATGAAAATAGTTTCTGCCTGCTTTAATATCTCCTGGAATAAGCTGTCTGTTTACTATGATGTTGGCTTTTTCTAAATTAGATTCTACTTTACCCCCATCAGAATAATCTAAAACATTTACTGCAATCTGATGCGATTCTGTAAATCCTCTACTTTCTCCTAATACTTTGAATCCTATATCATTAAGAGCTTCTGCAAGTGCCTTTGCATTTTTTATAACCTCAATTGCATAGTCTTTTCCAAATTCTAAAGATTCTGTAAATGCTACAGCTTTTCCAGCCATATGATGAATATGATGACTACTAGTAAGACCAGGAAATGTTGCTTTTTTAATTACTTCTTCATGTTTCTCAGAACCTAAAACTAGACCTCCCTGAGGTCCAAACAAAGTCTTATGGGTGCTCATAGTCATAGTATCAGCTCCCTCTCGTAAAGGATCTTGGAATTTACCACCTGCAATTAATCCGGCAACATGAGCTGCATCATAATTAATATGCATATCATAACTTTTTAGAAAATCTGATAATTCTTTGATTGGATGTGGAAACAAAAACAATGAACCACCAAACATTGCCATCTTTGGAACTCGATTTTCTTTTTTAAGATCTTTTACTTTCTGTTTTGTTTTATCGATATCAATCGTCATTTCTTCTGCATCAAATGGATAGAACTCTATCTCTAGTCCGTGAACCAAACCTGCAGTTCCATAATGCTCTTTTTTGCCATGAGAAATATGTCCACCAGCAGGAATTGAAGGTGCCAGCATTATATCGCTTGGATTAGTAAAAGCAGAATATACTGCCAAATTTGCAACAACTCCTGAAATTGGTCTTACATCAGCAAATTTTACTTTGAATAATTTTTTGGCTAGTTTCATACATTCAAATTCAACATCATCGATGTATACACAACCAGCATAAACTCGCTCTCCAGGCCACCCTTCAGCGTATCTATTGCCAAAATCAGAAATTATTGCCTCTCTAACTGCTGGACTAGGAATATTTTCACTTGCAATTAATGGAATTGAATTTTCAAACCATTTATGATGCTCCTTTAATTTTGTAAAAATTTTATCATAAGATTCTTTATTTGTTGATTTGACCATATTGTGCAACTTAATTTTCCCAATTTAAAAACACCGATGTTGTGTTGATTACATACTTTCTGATCTGGAAGGTATAAAAGGGGAATTAGAGGTTTTTCCATCTATGGGTATGCAAGCTACGTCAAAAGGAACCATGCCAGTCGTATTGCTAAAAGAAGGTGGTTCAGAAACTAAAGGTAGGGATGCTCAAAAGAACAACATCGCTGCATCTAAAATCATTGCTGAAATTGTTCATACCAGTCTAGGTCCACGAGGAATGGATAAAATGCTAGTTGATTCTTTGGGTGATGTTACTATTACTAACGATGGTGCAACCATCTTAAAAGAGATTGATGTTCAACACCCAGCTGCAAAAATGCTGGTTGAAATTTCCAAAACTACTGATAATGAAGTAGGAGATGGTACAACTTCTGCAGTTATCTTAGCAGGCGCTTTACTTTCACAAGCTGAATCATTAATAGATCAAGATGTCCATCCAACAATCATTGTTGATGGTTATAGAAAAGCTGCACGAAAAGCAAAAGAATATCTTGAAAACATCGCAGATAAAATTTCACCAAGTGATAAAACTATTCTAAATAAAATTGCCAAAACTTCAATGCAAACTAAACTTGTAAGAAAAGACTCAGATCTACTTGCAGATATTATTGTAAAATCAGTATTAGCTGTTGCTGAAAAGAATGGTGAAAAATATGATGTTGATATTGACGATATTAAAGTAGAAAAGAAAGCAGGAGGATCTATCAAAGATTCAATTATTATCCAAGGAATTGTTCTTGACAAAGAAATTGTTCATGGGGGCATGCCAAGGAGAATCAGCGATGCTAAAATTGCATTAATTAATACCGCATTAGAAATTAGTAAGACTGAAACTGACGCAAAAATTAACATTTCAAATCCTCAGCAACTAAAGTCATTTCTAGATGAAGAAAATAGAATGTTGAAAACAATGGTTGACAAAGTAATTGGTTCTGGCGCAAATGTAGTTTTGTGTCAAAAAGGACTTGATGATATGGCTCAACATTATCTTGCAAAAGCAGGAATCATTGCTGTTAGAAGAATTAAAGAAAGCGATCTTACAAAATTAGCAAAAGCAACAGGTGCAAGAATAGTCACAAATTTGGATGATCTTTTTGAAAAGGATCTAGGAAGTGCCGAACTTGTTGAAGAAAGAAAAATTGAAGAAGACAAATGGGTATTCATTGAGGGATGCAAACATCCAAAATCTGTTACATTACTTTTACGTGGAGGTTCACAAAGAGTAGTAGACGAAGTTGAGCGTTCTGTTCATGATGCATTAATGGTTGTAAAAGATGTGATTTTAAAGCCTGAAATTGTTGCAGGTGGAGGTGCTCCTGAAACATATGCTGCAACAAAAATTAGAAGCTGGGCTAAATCTTTAGAAGGAAGGGAACAATTAGCAGCAGAAAAGTTTGCTGATGCATT
The DNA here is from genome assembly GCA_029880665.1 of Candidatus Nitrosopumilus sp. Lineage (GTDB taxonomy): Archaea > Thermoproteota > Nitrososphaeria > Nitrososphaerales > Nitrosopumilaceae > Nitrosopumilus. The sequence goes on along the minus strand of JAOUNZ010000003.1, from coordinate 9,679 downwards.
AGAAGAAATTCCATTAACTCTCGCTGAGAATGCTGGAATGGATCCGATTGATACACTAACACTTCTTCGTTCTAAACAACAGAAAGGAGAAAAATGGACTGGAATTGATGTAATGAAAGCAAAGATTGCTAATATGAAATCTAGTGATATAATTGAACCACTTGCGGTTAAACTTCAAATCGTTTCAGCCGCTGCTGAAGCTGCATGTATGATTCTTAGAATAGATGATGTAATTGCTACTCAAAAATCTAGTGGAGGACCACCTGGTGGTGGGGAAGGAATGCCTGGAATGGGTGGAATGCCTGGAATGGGTGGAATGCCTGGAATGGGTGGAATGCCTGGAATGCCTGGAATGATGTAAATTATTTTAAAATTTTTCAAAAGTTTATTTGATTTCTGTTTTAACAAACAACAATGAGCAAAACAACATCCAAAATGCTTATTGGATTCAAATACGTTTACTTAACAACATTTTTTGCTTTACTTGCAGGGTTTTTTTATCCAATTATTACAAACACAAGCTTTGACAGTGTAATTCATGGAGTTTTGATATTGTTTGTAGGTCTTGCAGGTGGAATTTTGTTGTACAAATCTGCAACATCTGAGAGTAAAAGAATGATGTTTCTAGGTGGAGGATTTGGTTTAATAGCTATTTCATTATATTATATCTTGCAGTTCACTGGAAGGATCTAGACATCAAAATACATATAAAATTCATGTGGGTGTGGTCTAATAGCTATTTCACGTTGATCTCTTCTTTCTAATTCTATAATCTTGTCAATTACATCATTAGTGTAAATTGGACTGAGGAATTTTCTATCACTTTCAAGTTCATCTAATGCTTCTCCTAGACTTTTTGGAAGAACCCCAATTCCTCTTTTAGCTCTATCTGATTTAGTCATCTTAAAAATATCATCACGAATTTGTTCTCCAGGATCTATTTTCTTTTTAATTCCATCCATTCCTGCTGCTGTTACTGCAGCAAATACAAGATATGGATTTGAAGAAGGATCAGGCGCTCTAAATTCTAGTCTTTTTAGATGTGAATATTGTTTTCCTTTAAGGTGTTTTGGAACTCTTACAATGGCAGAACGATTTCCTGAACTCCATGCAATATATGCTGGAGCCTCATATCCTGGAACCAGTCTATGATATGAATTGGTAGTAGGATTGCCAAATGCAGATAACGCCTTTGCATGATTAATTATTCCACCACAAAAATATCTGCCAATTTGACTTAGTTCTATCTCGTCGTTTGGATCAAAAAATGCATTTTCCTTTCCCTTCCACAAACTAACATTAACATGCATGCCAGAACCTGCATCCATAGCAACAGGTTTTGGCATCATTGTTGCAACTTTCCCATATTTTTGTGCGACATTTTTAATTACGTATTTGTAAGATTGTGCAGCATCTGCAGCATTAGTCATTTGATCATATTTGATATCTATTTCACATTGTCCAGCAGTTGCAACTTCATGATGATGATTATCACATAATATTCCAAAATTTTGGTTGAGAATATTTACGCACTCATTTCTATATGGTGTAAGTGTATCTGATGGTGTACTTGGATAGTATCCTTCTTGTAATCCCATTGGATACCCATCTCCAGATTGACTCCATGGAGCTTCCTTTGATTCAATTGAATATGATTGTCCCTTATATGGTGTTAAAACATCCCAATACACTTTATCAAATACAAAAAACTCTACTTCTGGCCCCCACGTACTAAAGTCAAAACCCTGAGTTTTTATGAATTCCTCTGCTTTTTGAGAAATTCCTCTTGGATCTCTTGATAATCTTCCTCTATTTTCCCCCCAATAGATATCACAAAGAAGTCTGGCAGTTTTATTTTCAGTCATCCAAGGAATTATCGCAAATGTGTTTGGATCTGGTTTTAGTAATAGATCTGAATCATCAATTGTTGTAAAACCTACAATTGATGAACCATCTAATTTTGGTAATCCGTCTCGCATTTGTTCTGGGGTGAAAGTATTTGCTGAAATTGTCGTATGGTGAAAATGACCTGTAAGACCAGTAAATTGTAGATCGATAAATTGAATGCCTTCATGTTGAATTCTAGCGAAAACCTCATCAGGCGAATATGTCACTTGGATCGCTTTACCATGACTGACTTTATAAGGCAACTTTATTCTTCAATCAAACACAAATACATCCATCATTTAAGGATTAGGTAAGAAATGTCAGAATCAAATCAAATTGATATTAATTCATTGCATCATATAGTTTTACGTGAAACTGAAAGTGATTCGATTTTAGAAATTGATCCAAACTTTTACAGAAATTTATCTGATTTTATTGGAAATTTAAGAAAACAAGAATTTGATGGTGTAGAAAATAAAATCAAATATACTATGATAGAAATGGCAATTGAACTTACATCATTGTTAATCAAAATAAGACTAGAGAAAATTTTAAAATCTGCCAATTTGGAAATTAGTCATCTTTTAGATGAAGAAAAATTCATTTTTGATTCACGAGAGAATGAACAAGAAAGAATTGAAATGATTATTTCTGCAATTATCAACGGAAAATCAAAATTTCTTGAATCGTTAGCTCAAAATCATAAAACAAAAAAAGTGGTAATTAGATTTCTTAATGAAGTAGATGAAATTGTTGGTTCTGACCTTGAAAAATATGGTCCTTTTAGAACTGAAGATATAGCTACAATTCCATATGAAAATGCTCAAGCTTTAATTGCTAAAAATATTGCAACTAAGGTTCATTGGGAAGATTAGCTAGAAATTATACCTTTTTCTTTGGTATAACATGTCTCATACAGGTGTTGATGTAATTGATTTTTTATTTTACACAATTTATCCCGTAATTGGGATTTTTGTTGTTGAAATTATAAGTAGATTAGTTAAAGCTCCAAAATGGATAAAACTGTGGATTCAGGCGGTTGTATCTATTGGTTTTGGTGTTTATTATTGGTTTATTTTACCAACACCACAAAACTTCCCATTAACTGGAATGATAATGTTTGCACTTGCAATAGCTCTTATTTATCAAGGGAAACGTGCAAAAATTTCTCCTGATAAAAGTCCTTATTGATTTTTAAAATTTACTAAAAATTCGTTTGAAAATATTTGGTTTATTTTGTCCACCATCTCGTATGATTTTTTTTTCACCAAATCTTTTTGCTCTAATTTGATTAAGTTTTACACATCTATGATCTTCAGGAAGCCTGTGTTCTGCACAAAATGGATCTTTACAATAATTACATTGAAATGGCAAATCTGTTAAATCACCACAATATGCACAATTTTCTGATTGCATAGTTATTCTATTTACTATTTTTCTTTTTAATAAAGGTGCTATATTTCTCTTAAAATTTTTTAATTTCTAAACATTTTTACAATGTAAATACCAAATCTGCTTGTGATCTAGATGATTAAAGACAAAGTTGTAATAATAACTGGTGCAAGCAGTGGAATTGGATTTGCTACTGCTTTGGCACTGGCAAAGGCAGGTGCTAAGGTTGCAATAGGAGCTAGAAGAGTTGACAGATTAGAAGATCTTGCAAAAAAAATTTCTGCTAATGGAGGAGAAGTTTTTTATCAAAAATTAGATGTAACACAAAGATCTGAATGTGATAATTTTGCTAAAGCAGTTTTAGATAAATGGAATTCCATTGATATTCTTGTAAACAATGCAGGTTTGATGCCTTTAAGTTTCTTCAAAAACCTCAAAATAGATGAATGGGATAGAATGGTTGATGTAAATATCAAAGGTGTATTATATTCTACAGCTGCTGTAATCTCACATATGAAAGAGAAAAAATCTGGTCACATTGTAAATCTCTCATCAGTAGCTGGAAGAATTGTTTTTCCTGCAGGTAGTGTTTATTGTGCAACAAAACATGCTGTTGCAGCATTTACTGAGGGATTAAGACAAGAATTCAGTGGACGTTCTAACATTCGGGTAACTAGTATTGAACCTGGAGTTGTTGCAACAGAACTTAACGATACAATTACTGATGGATCTTTACAAGGATTTATAGAAAATGCAAAAAAGATGGAAGCATTACAGGCAGAAGATATCGCAAATGCAATTTTGTATGCTGTTGAATCACCACCGCATGTTAACGTTAATGAGATTTTGATAAGACCTACTGCACAAGAACGTTAAATTGACAAATATTCCACATGTTGTTATATTAGGTGGAGGTTTTGGTGGGCTTTCATCAGCACATGAACTAAGAAACTCGCTTTCTCCGTCACAAGTAAAAATCACAATAATTGATAAAAAAGACTGGTTTATGGTAGGATTTGCAAAATTATGGATCATTAATGGAACTAGAACTTTTGAAAACTCTATTGGTTCACTTAATGAATTACCAAAAAAAGAAATCAATTTCATTAAAGATGAAATCACATCAATTAATATCGAAGATAAGAACGTGAAAACGAAATCAGGAAAAATTTCATTTGATTTCCTGATAATTTCGATGGGAGCAATTTTAGCCCCTCAAAAAATACCCGGATTAGAAGAAAATGGATTCAATCTTTATGATCACAACAGTCTTTTAGAAATTCATGAAAAACTTAAGAGTATTGAATCAGGAAAAATTGCAATTTCTATCATGGGTATGCCTTACAAATGTCCACCAGCACCGTTTGAGGCTAGTTTACTAATAGATTCTATGCTTAGAAAACGAGGAGTTCGTGATTATATTCAAATTGATTTTTACAGTCCTGCTTCAATTACATTACCCGCAGCTGGACCTGAAGTAAGTAAACAAATTCTTGAACTAATAAATTCTGAAAAAATTGTTTTTCATAATTTTTGCAAAATAAAATCTGTTGAACCTAAAAAATTAATTTTTGAAAATAGTGAAGCTGATTTTGATCTACTCTTAGCTATTCCACCTCATGTTGCTCCAAAAGCTATCTATGATTCAGGATTAGCCAAAGAATCTGGATTTATTTTGATAGATCGAGATTGTAAAACACCTTTTGAAAATATCTTTGCAGTTGGTGATGTAACTAGTTTAGCTGTTGCAGAAAACATGGCAGTTCCAAAAGCAGGAATTTTTGCTGAAGGAGAAGGCATCATTGTTGCAAAAAATATTATTTCAAAAATTCAATCAAAAGAAGAATCTACACTATTTGATGGAAAAGGTGGATGTTTTATTGAATCTGGTAGAAACACAGCTTCTATAATTGAAGTTGACATGTTTACAAATGCTAAACCATCAACAAATCTTACGGAATCAACATCCTGCAATCTTTCTAAAAAAATAGAATTTGAAAAAGAGAGAATGTCCAAGTGGTTGTAATTTATTTTAACTATCTTTGTATTTTGAAAGATGCTCTAAAATAGCTCTTACTTCTACTCCTAAATCTTGATCATATTTTGACAAATTTAATTTTTCAGGAATTTTATTTTTAAAATCTTCATCTCCTAACTCAATATTTCTTCTTTGAACACAATCAAGATGATCTTGATCAGTAGCAGAAATTTTATGACAAATTTTACAAAGTTTCATAAATACTATGATTAATACAACGATTTAATAATTTCATTTTGTGCCTCTGAAGTAAGGGATCGTAGTCTAGCTTGGTATGATACTAGTCTGGGGGACTAGTGGTCGCAGGTTCAAATCCTGCTGGTCCCATTCCAATTATTGCTCCTATTGCCATGCAGATAAGATCGAATTTTATGACTTTTTTGAATGGGGCATTAACCATTTTGTTCCAATTTGAGATTTGTTGTGTTTTCATGATTATACTTTACAAGACATAGTCATAGAGTCTAGTAAATTCTGATAATTACCAGTAAGCTGATTAGCTGACCAATGTTTTTTATTAGAAAGATCTTTACTTTTCTTCAGTGTTGTTATGATGAAATCTAGTACTCTTTATGTCGTAGTAGGAGTTATTATTGGACTTAGCATAGGTTTTGTTCTTTTTCTTCAATCACCTGAAATTCAGACTAGTACAGCAGACTCATCAGATACTTATCCAAAATTTAAAAACCAAAACCCTCAAACATTATCTTACACGTTAATTGCACAGGATGCAGAAATTGAAGTTTCTCCAGGAGTAAGGACAACTGTATGGACATACAATGGAACAGTCCCTGCACCGACACTTCGATTCACTGAAGGCGATGATGTCACAGTAAAATTTGTAAATGAAACACCTTACGCTCATACCATTCATTTTCATGGAACACATGACTCAGAAAATGACGGTGTCTTTCCACAAATAATGCCTGGTGAGGAATACACATACCACTTTGTTGCAAAAGAATCCGGAATGTTCATGTATCATTGCCATGCATTTCCAACATCTGAACATGTCCGAATGGGAATGTTTGGAGCTATGATAATTGATCCTGCAATTCGCCCAATGGAACCAGCACGAGAATATTTCTTTACTTTAAGCGAGTTTGATCCAAACAATGCATTAGAATACTTTACAGAATATTATATGATTAACGGGTATGCAAACCAGTACATGGACAACCCAATACAAGTTGTACAGGGAGAATTAGCTAGATTCTATGTTGCAGGAGTAGGTGGAGTACTGCAATCCCCATTCCATGTCCATAGCACTATTTTCAAAGTGTACCCTTCTGGAATCCTATGGAATGAGCCATACTTTGCACAAACACACCTTATTGGAAATGGTGACACTGCAATCATTGAGGCAAAATGGGACAAATCTGGAACATATCTTTTTCATGTCCATGGCATACAGGAAGAGCGTGGCTCCATGGCAATAATTGAGGTACTTGAAGATGATTCTACACTAATTGATATTCAGACTCCTAGCAATAACAGAGGAAGTAACTCCATGATAAAATGGCAAGAAGACCTGATAATGTCCTTGGAGCAACCACAACTAATCTCTTATGACAATCTAGGGGAATCAACAATAGGGGAAACTGAAAAAATCCAGACAGATAAAGTCATAATTGTAAAAGACTCTTGGAACCCTGACATTGTAGAGTCTTATGATCCACTTGGAATCCAAGTCAATTCTGGCATAACTGTAACATGGACAAATGATGACTTTGTAGCACATACAGTCACTGACAAAAAACTTTCCTTTGATTCAGGATTCATTCAGGCAGGAAACACATGGAGTTACACATTTGATAACAAAGGGGAACTTGATTACTTTTGTACGTTGCATCCTTGGATGGAAGGAGTAATTAGCGTAATCTAGATTCCCTTTGATGTAAATTTCTTAGTTAAAGCTCATTTTGATTTCATTTTTATGCTAAAGTAAACAATTACTGTATTGTGAGTGATTTAATTGATGAGACAGCTGATTATGTTTTAGAACTTGCAAGTTCACAGCGATTATCCATTTTGTTTGCATTGCTCACAAAAGAGATTACTCCTACTGCCCTTGCAAAAGAAATCAATGCAACAAAACAAGAGGTTCACAGGAATTTTACAAGACTGGAAAACTCAGGATTGATAAAGAAAAAAATTAATGGAAAGTATACACTGACGACATTTGGACAAACCATTTGTACACAGGTTCCATCCATGGTTTTTCTGTCTCAGAATCGAAAATATTTTGAAGAACATAATTTTGGAAACATCCCAATAAAGTTTCAAATGAGATGTGGACAGCTTGCCAAAAGTCATCATGTAAAAGGAATCACCAAAACACTTGAACAATGGAAAAATGTTTACAAAAACTCTGATGAATACATCTATGAGATACTGTCTGAGGTACCTCTTGATCTTATTGAACTCATTGTAAAGAGAGTCAAAAAAGATGTGAAACTCAAGTATATTTTCTCAGAGTCTGCAGTTGTCCCAAAAGGCCGAAAGGCATTGCTCAAAAAACTTGGTTTTGACAAACTGCTAGAAAAAGGTCTCATTGAAAGAAAAATGGGAAAGGATGTTCAAACTGTAGTGATTTTAAATGAAAAAGAAGCATGTATCATGTTTCCCACACTTAATGGGGAACCTGATCTAAGTGAGATGTTTTATTCTGATGATCCTATGTTTCATGAATGGTGTTTAGATTACTTTAGATATTGCTGGTATGGCTCTGACGTATTTCAGGAAAGTAAGCTAAAGGAATGATCTCAAACAGGTGAAAACAAACTGAATTTCAAGTTATTAGATTATGCAATCCTTGCCTTAGTTGCATTATTTTTTGTAGGTATGATGTCATTTGAATATTATATTCTGGGCTTGCAACATCCAATCATACAAATTCCTCTGGAATGGAAACCATTCTTTGATGTTCTGATTTATCCATTAGTCATTTTATTGTCTATTGATTTGGCATTAAAGTATAGAAAAGAAAAGAATCCAAAGAAATTTCTTAGAAAATACTGGATGGATATTTCCATGTTGGTGCTTATTCCTGTATTGTCCATCTTCAAATTTCTTAAAATTGGATTAAGTCTTGCCAAACAGATTAAGACAATCAAGATGGGAGCCAAGGCAATTCACAAAACAAAGAAAATATCAAAAAAATAATTTTTGTAAACTGTTTGATTTTGTGCCTAAATGATACCAAAATAGTTAGCAAACAAGTTTTAATCCTGCTGGTCCCATTACACTCTCAGAATTTTGAGCAGTTTTTCAAAACTCTCTCTGGATTTTTCCTCCTTATATTGTCTCAAAATACTTATAATTTGATCTTTGGATGGATTTCTATACATTCTTTGAGATTTTTTTGCAATTCCTGAACCAATGAATAATGCTTGAGTGATTGATGTAACATTAGATGGTCTTCTATTGATACTAGAACTTTCAAAATCAATTAAGGTTGATTTTGTTTTTCCAACTATAACATGTTTAGAAATATTACTTAATTCACCATGATCAAAACCAATTTGATCTAGTCTATAACAATCTTCTAAAATTTTTCTGATTGTAGATTTTAATTTTTTTGTACTGCCTGGACCTTTCAAGGAATTTACCCATTCACTAATTTTAATTCCTTCAAGATATTCCATTACCAAGAAATTTTTACTGACATCAATAATTTTTGGTCCAACATTTACTGAATTTACAAGTTTTAGTAAGACTGCCTCACTTTTCATTTCTTTTCTTTGAGAATCTGTTCTTCTAATTTTTAATGCAACTTCTTTAGTTCCTTTTTTTGCAAGAACAACGACTCCAACATATCCCTTCCCCAAAATTGCTATTTTTCCAAGTGTTGTAGGACCTGTTAACGCAATTGATTTGATTTTTAATTTTTCAAGTTCAGAAATTCTTGCTTTTATTTGACTAGAAGTAGATTTTGGATATCCAAGAATTTTTGAGTATGGTTCATCAACAAATTTCTTAATTGAAATAAAGTAATGTGTCATCTATTGAAATCAATTCACTTGCAGCCTCTTTAATTGATTTGCTTAAGTTTTTACTCCCTATCGATACATTAAAACCTCGTTTAAAATCATTTTGAAGACCTTGTGGTATTCCTACCTGAAAATTCTTTTTCAAAAATTCTGCTATAAACTTAGTTACTTCAGTATGTTTTCTTTTTCCTAATGCAATTATCTTTTTGTTATTTCCAACCCATAAAAGTTTTGAATTTTGAATATTTTTAGAAATAAAACTTTTAGAGCTATCTTCTCTAAAAAATTCTGGTCCGTTTTTTGAATATATTCGACTGATTTTTGTAGATTCTAAGAAGAAAAATAAATAGATTTCATTTTGGTGATCTAT
>JAOUNZ010000013.1 GCA_029880665.1 Candidatus Nitrosopumilus sp. | reverse complement strand
TACATGCACGAAACCTTGCAGCAGCAGCTGGTGCTACACCTGATCAAATCGATGAAATTGTTCAAAAAATGATTGAAGAAAAGACAATTTCACTTGATAAAGCAAAGGAAATATTGTTTAATTTTAAGAATCTCTAATTATTTTAAAATTTTATGTTCTGTAATTCTAAAAATAAATGAAGTTATTATATGCTAAGTTTAACAAAATAACAGAAATGTCGCAAATCCGTTTTGCTATTCCAAAAGGCAGCCTTGAAGAAGCTACTTTTAAACTTCTTGAACGATCTTGGACTAAGGTAAACAGAAAAGATAGGGCATACCGAGTATATCTTGATGATCCAAACATTGTAGTGAAAATGCTTCGACCTCAAGAGATTCCAAATCTTGTTGCAGAAGGATTGTATGATGTAGGTATTACAGGCAAAGATTGGGTTGGCGAAACCAATTCTGACGTTGAGGCAATTCTGGATTTAGAGTATGGTAAAATTAGATTAGTTATAGCTTTTCCTGACAAATATCATTACAAAAACCTTGATGAAATGGTTGCAGATTATGGCAAAAAGAAGAAAACCCTTCGCATTTCTTCAGAATATCTCACTACTGCTTCAAAGTTTCTAAAACAATGTGAGTCTTACAAAAAATACTACGAATCTAAAGATCCACTGATTGTAACTCCTTGGGTGAGACTTGGAACTAACAAAAGCGTTCAAATTCATTTATCCTTTGGAGCAACAGAAGCAAAGCCTCCTGAGGATGTTGATGCAATAATGGATGTAACTGAAACTGGAACAACTCTAAAACAAAACAAATTGAAAATTGTTGATGAGGTGCTTACGTCTACTGCACACTTAATCGTAAACAAAAAATCACTAAAAGATCCAAAAAAACGTGAAAAGATTTTTGATATTATAACTTTAATGAGGGGCGCAGTACATGGTAAAAAATACTTGCATATCTATCTAAACGTAGAAGAAAAAAACATGAAAAAACTTTTGACGCAAATGCCATCCCTCAAAAAGCCTACGATAAGTCCATTGAGTGAAGAAGGCTGGTTTAGTGTAAACACGGTAATCCAAAAAGAAGAATTTCACAAACTTATTCCTAAACTAAGAAAGATTGCTCAGGGTCTTGTAGTTCATGAACCTCGACAAATACTTGAGCTTGAGGAGATTAAGCGTGACGAAGAAAATTGATGAAAACAATCAAAGTAACTAATGTTGAAAAATTTGCAGAAAACGTTATTCCAAAACAGCCTCAAAATAACAAGACTGTAGTTGAGGCTATTCTAAAAGATGTCAAAGAACACGGTGATGATGCCATACGTAAGTATGAGAAAAAATTTACTGGTGCAACTCTCTTATCATTACAATTATCTTCAGCTGAAATAAAAAATGCATACAACAAAATCTCTAAAACTGAACTTGATGCCTTACGTTTTGCAAAAACCAGGCTTGGAAAGACAGAATCTGCAATCAAGTCATTATTGAAAAACAAAACCATTGACAGCGATGGAATAAAAATCTCTAAAAAATTCGTTCCAATTCAAAGTGTTGGATGCTATGTTCCTGGCGGGCTGGCGAAATATCCGAGCTCTGTAATAATGTCTGTGGTTCCAGCTAAAATTGCAGGTGTTAAAAGAATCGTGGTTGTGTCCCCTCCAAATTCAGATGGAAAAATTGATCCGCTAACTATTGTTGCTGCAGATATTTGTGGTGCTAATGAAATTTTCAAAACAGGCGGTGTACAGTCAATTGCTGCATTATCATATGGAACAAAGAGCATCTCTAAAGTCGATAAAATTGTTGGTCCAGGAGGTGCATTTGTAACTGTTGCCAAGTCTTTAGTTAGTGAAAACACTGGAATTGACATGTTAGCAGGTCCTACTGAATTAGGAATCATAGCGGATGACTCTGCCAATCCTAGATTCATTGCCTTGGATCTAATATCTCAAGCAGAACACAGTAGCGACACATTTTGTTATTTGATCACAACTTCCTGCAAACTTGCAAAGTCAGTCAATAAAATTATCTCAGAAATTGTACCAAAAATTCAAAGAGAGAAATTTGTTCACTCTAGTCTAAAAAATAATGGTTTTATTGCAATTTGTAAAACTGAATCTGAAATGATTAAACTTGCAAATTATTTGGCTCCTGAACATCTACAAATAATGACAAAAAACCCTAAATCACTTTCCTTAAAAATTACCACTTCTGGCCTAATTTTACTTGGAAATAATACTCCTTCATCTGCTAGTGACTATGTTTTAGGCTCAAATCATATTCTTCCAACCAATAGATTTGGAAAAATTCGAGGCTCACTTTCTGTTCTGGATTTTATCAAAACAAGTACTCATGTAACTTGTTCAAAACCAGCATTATCCAAAATTACAAAACATCTACAAGCATTGACAAAAGCTGAAGGACTTCCTAATCACTACGAAGCAGTAGAAGGAAGATTAAAATGAAAAAAAATTGGTTTGAAGACAAAGTAAAAAAATTCTCCTCTATCGGGGGATACCAAAAACCTGAACTGATTCAAGATGCAGTAAAGCTTGACTCAAATGAAAACTATGTTATTCCAAAACAATTCCAAAGTGACATTCTTTCATCAGCGAAAAAAAATTCTGATATACGCGAATATCCACTTGGAGGCGTAGAGAGACTGATTGACGCAATATCAAAGTTTGTCAATATGCCTTCTTCGATGATTGGAGTTGGTAATGGTTCTGATCAAATCTTAGATCTAATTCTATCTAATTTTGCATCAAAGCAAACCAAAGTTTTGACATCAAATCCCACGTTTGGTTTTTTTGAAGAAAGATGTAAGTTGTATGACATTCCGCTTATTGCAATACCTTTTTTGGATAATATGAAGTTGGACATTCAAGATTTCCTAAAACAATCTAAAAATGCAGATATTCTTTATCTTGATTCACCAAATAATCCCACCGGATTCCAATTTCCAAAAAATGATTTACAAAAGCTTGTCAAGTCTTTTGACGGACTGATAATTATTGACGAGGCATATGGAGAATTCAGCGAGTATTCTCTTACCAATATGGTAAAAACACAAGAAAATCTAATCATTGTGCAAACCGTCTCGAAATCATTTGGTATGGCAGGACTTCGATTAGGGTACTTTATTGCAAGCAAAAAATTCACTAATGCCTTTATGAGTGTCTTACAGTATCCATATCCAATAAGTACTATGAGTATAGAATCTGGGATTGATGCTTTGCAAAAATCAAATATTATGAGAAATGCTGTTGATGAGATCAAAGTTGAAAGAAAGAGGATTATTGAGAATTTGCAAAAATATGACTCATTTGAAGTCTTTGATTCAAAGGCCAATTTTGTGCTCTTTAATGCTCATGGCTCCTACAAACGTGTACACTCTGCACTAACTGAACAAGGAATATCAATTCGTAAGTTAGGAAAAATAGGAAATCATGAGGGATGCCTTAGAGTGACTATTGGAACAAAAGAGATGAATTCAAAATTCTTACTGGCAATTCGTGATTTACTGGGATGACTCTGACAAAACAATCCGATGGGATCTATATTGATAATTTGTATGTTGATGTAATAAACAATGCAGATTCCATAATTTTTGACTGTGATGGCGTTCTGATTGATATTACAAAGTCCTATGATCTGGCAATCATTAAAACAACTAGATATGTTTTGGAGAATCTTGCACAAATAAACTGCTCTATAGATATTGATTTTAAAATGATTGATGGATTCAAATCAACTGGTGGTTTTAATGATGAAGTTGATCTTACATACGCTGCAATAATCTCTCTTGTTGCTGCAAAAAAACTAGAAAAAGATCCAATTAATTTTATCTTTGATGTGATAAGACATGCTGATTCCAGTGGAATTCTTTCAGTAGAAAAATATCTTGAAAACATGGCTGACATATCTGAAATCAAAAACAAACTGTCTTATCCCGGTACACATCATGAAAATACTTTGTATAACATATTTGATCAGTTTTTTTATGGGTCAAAACTATATGAAAAATTATTTGGCTCTTCGTCAAATTTTTCTGAACCTGGTTTAATCGAACAAGACGATGTAATTTTAAATGAGAAATTAATTAAAACATTACAAAAAAAATTCAATTCAAAAATTGCAATGGTTACGGGAAGGGGAAAAGAATCTGTAAGTTATTCGCTGAAGGAACTGTTGAATGAATTTGATCTAAATAATTCTGCATTTTTAGAAGATGAGTCAAGAGAATTTGCAAAACCTAATCCTAAAAGATTATTGGATTCTATTCAAGGACTAAACAGTGTTTCCACTTTGTATGTAGGAGATTCAATGGAGGATTTTATCATGGCAAAAAAAGTCACGGATTTGGGACATCCAACTGCTTTTTGTGGCATTATTGGAACCAGCAAGAATCCACAAGAAAAACTTGAATTGTTTGAGAAAAATGGCGCCATCTTGGCCTTGGATTCAATTCATCTGCTTCCGAAGGTCTTAAATTTAGAATAATTCAGATTACATATCCTGTGAGAAATATGAAGCCACGAAAGACATCAATCAAACGAAATACCAAAGAAACAAGCGTTGAGGTATCTGTAAATCTGGATGGAAATGGAAAAACAAGCATCAAAACGGGCATCAATTTTCTTGATCACTTGATTATGTCTTTTGGTACGCATGGTATGATGGATCTCAAAGTTAATGCAAAATCCAATGATGGAATTGAGCATCACCTAATTGAGGATACGGCAATTACAATTGGACAGGCAATTGACAAGGCATTAAGCTCAAGAAATGGAATTACAAGATTTAGCTATGCATCAGTCCCGATGGATGAGTCTTTGGCTGAAGCATCTGTTGATTTGGTAAAACGACCATTCTGGAAATTGACTTTATTAATAAAGAGAAATAAAATTGAAGATATCTCCAAAGAAGATCTGGAACACTTTTTCCAGTCGTTATTGCAAAATCTGAATTGCTGCGTTCATCTTACTGTAAAGTATGGTGAAAATGATCACCATAAAGTTGAGGCTGCAATAAAATCACTTGCAGTAGCACTCAGATTATCTTCTTCATATGACAAAAAGCAAAAAGGAATACCAAGTACAAAAGGTTTGATGTAATGGTAAGTGTAGCAATTTTTGATTATGGTGCTGGGAATATTTTCAGTCTCAAAAATTCTCTTGAAAAAGCAGGAGCATCAGTTGATGTCATCACCAGTTTTGATAAGCCTAATGATTATTCTGGATTGTTACTTCCAGGCGTTGGAAACTTTGATCCTGCAATCAAAAGCATAACAAAATCATCAAAAACAGGATTCAAAGATTTTGTAAAAGATAACACACCTGTTTTGGGAATATGCCTTGGAATGGAAATGTTCTTCGAAAAAAGCGAAGAAGGAAAAGAGAGAGGCCTGGAAATAATGGAAGGTGAGGTGATCATACTTCCAGATTCTCTGAAGGTACCACATATGGGATGGAATAACTTGGAGATAAAAAAACCTGGTAAAATCTTACAAGGTATTGATAATGGTTCTTGGGTTTACTTTGTTCACTCTTATCGCGTAAAACCAAACTCTGAGGATGTCATCACTGCAGAATCTGATTATGGCATCAAGGTTCCTGCAGTAGTTGAACAAGATAACTTTTTTGGGACACAATTCCATCCAGAAAAGTCTGGTTCTGTTGGGAAAATTATGATAAAGAACTTTCTTGATGAGTGTAAGAAATGAAAATCATTCCTGCAATTGATTTGATGAATGGACAAGTAGTTCGACTTTACAAGGGCGATCCAAAGCAGAAAACCGTATACAGTACTGATCCTCTAAAAATTGCAAAAAAATGGGAAGCAGATGGTGCTGATATGCTTCACATTGTAGATCTAGATGCGACTTTGGGAATAGGCTCGAATCTCACTGTAATTACAAAAATACTGGAAGAAATCTCAATTCCAGTTGAAGTAGCCGGCGGTCTAAGAAATGAATCATTAATTCTGGATATCGCAAAAATTTCAAACAGAGTGGTCATTGGAACTCTTGCTTTCAAAGACAAAGAACTCCTAAAGAAATTACTTGCATTATTAGGATCTCAAAAAATTGTAATTTCTGTAGATCACAAAGATGGTGAAATAGTTATTCATGGATGGCAAGAAAAAACCGGAATCCGATTAATTGAATCCATCAAAGAATTCTTAGATATGGGATTTACTGAATTTCTACTAACAAATGTAAATCGTGACGGAACAATGCAAGGTCCTGATTTGGAATTTCTAGAACAGGCATGTATTTTTGACAATGTCCATGTGATTGCAAGTGGCGGTATATCAAATATTGGTGATGTTAAAGATGTTAAAGAAAAAAATGCATTTGGAGTAATTTTAGGAAAAGCTCTGTATGAAAATAAAATATCTATTGGAGATGCAAAACTGGCATGACTCTAACAAAAAGAATTATCCCATGCCTTGATGTAAAAAATGGCAGAGTTGTAAAAGGACTTCATTTTGAGTCAATAAAGGATGCAGGTGATCCTGTCAAATTAGCTGAAAAATACAGCAATGAGGGCGCAGATGAACTTGTATTCTTGGACATAACTGCATCCGATGAACAAAGAGAAACAATCAAGGACTTGGTAAGAAAGGTGGCATCAGTAATTGACATTCCATTTACCGTAGGAGGCGGAGTAAAGTCATTGGATGACGCAAGGAACATTCTTTTAAACGGCGCCGATAAAGTTGGAATCAATACTGGCGCCATAAAAAATCCGAAAGTGATTACTGAATTGATGGAGTTATTTGGCAGACAATGTGTTGTGGTCGCAATTGATGCCAAAAGAAATTATGACCTTAAAACAAACGTCACTGTTTTTTCAGAAAACAATAAAAAATTCTGGTTTGAGGTTTTCATTTATGGTGGAAAACAAGGAACTGGGATTGATGCAATCCTATGGGCAAAAAAAGCAGACAAGCTTGGAGCTGGAGAAATTCTACTTACCAGTATTGATAAAGATGGCACAAAAGACGGTTATGACATATTGTTGACAAAATCCATTGTAGATTCAGTATCCATTCCAGTAATTGCATCAGGCGGCTGTGGAAAACCTGATGATATGGTAGATGTATTTGATAAATCAAATGTTGACGCTGTACTGGCTGCCTCTATTTTCCACTATGAAACTCATGGAGTCAAAGGCGTTAAATCATATCTCAAAGAAAAAAGAATCCCTGTAAGATTATAATATCTAATTCTGGAATTTAAAACGTGAACAAATCCATTAATGATATAGATTTTGAAAAAAGTGGTGGTCTTGTACCTGTAATTGTTCAGGATGCAGTTACTAAGGATGTTTTGACACTGGCCTATTCCAATAAAGAATCGTTAGAATTGGCAAAAAAAACTGGCAACTCTTGGTTTTGGAGTCGCTCAAGAAATAAACTTTGGATGAAGGGAGAAGAATCTGGCAATACTCAAAAGATTAAAGAAATTCTAGTTGATTGCGACTCGGATGCAATAATTTATCTTGTAGAACCATCCGGTCCTGCGTGTCATACTGGTGACAAAGTTTGCTTCCATAATAGTCTAGACTGATTCAACACACTGATTTGTAACTATCTTCTTCTCCAGGAAGAATTTCATCTGTAATCTTGAATTCCAAATTTGGATAGCTTGTTCCCCTAAATACCACATTCCAATTACCCGTGATGTCATCTGGTGAACATATTCCTCTGATCTTTGAGATTTGAGGTTGAATGTAATAATTAAAAGCATTTTTCTTTGCACCATCAAACGGAATTGTCTGATAAACCTCATAATGCGTATCATTCAGCGGTCTGAGAAATGCGATCTGACCTTTTTCGTTATATTGCAATCCGCCAATAACCAGGAATATCTTTTCACCAAGCACATATTCACTTCGGTCAATCTGAAATGGACCTGAAGTGATCCACTCTCTTGGTTTTGGTGAATACTCATTTTCTAAGTTGATTTTTTCAATCTCGTCAAGTTTTGCTTGAACTTCGGGTGTAACTTCGTCATCAGGCATTATTTCTCTGTCCAACACATCTTCTACCTCCATTTTTTCTGATTCGTCACTAACTGCAAAAATAATACCTAAAACCATTGCAACTGAAATACTTGCCACAATTCCAATAGCTGGACCTTTTTTCATATGAATCATTTTTTCCAAAATCTCTAAAAACCTTACTCATAATTAAAAAATTTTACAAAAAATCAGATTTTTATAAATATTCTTTTAAAAGCATATCTTTGCTCTGGTCTTTGATGATGATTAAAATGATTTCCACTATATTTTTATCGAACAAAATCCAGTATTGCTTAACTTGATATTAGGATTTTTTATCTATCTTACTAAAGGAAAAATTGATCTTGACTAGGACCTCACTACAATGCAGAGAATGTAAAAAAGACTATGACACTGCCTTCAAGTATGTTTGTGATGAGTGTTTTGGGCCCTTAGATGTAAAATATGATTTTCCTGTGATTACAAAAGATACGTTTTCTAACCGTGAGCAAACATATTGGAGATATTTTGAACTACTTCCAATAGAGAGTAGATCAAATATTGTCAGTATTGGTGCGGGAATGACTCCTCTTATCAAGGCTGACAATCTTGGAAAAAAATTAGGACTAAACAATCTCTACATAAAAAATGATTCTGTAAACCCAACATTTTCATTCAAAGATAGACCTGCCGGTGTTGCAATATCAAAAGCAAAAGAGTTTGGATTATCTGCAGTGGGTTGTGCATCCACTGGAAATCTGGCATCCGCTACTGCGGCACATGCAGCAAAAGCTGGGCTGCCCTGTCATGTATTTGCACCAAGCAATATTGAGATGGCAAAAATTGCCCAAGCATTATCATACGGCGCAAATTACATCGCAGTTGACGGTACGTATGATGATGCAAACAGAATTGCAGCGCAAATTGGTGATGGCAAAGGAATTGGCATAGTTAACATTAACATGCGCTCTCACTATGTGGAAGGATCTAAGACATTTTCATTTGAAGTTGCAGAACAACTTGGTTGGCAAGTGCCTGATCAACTAATAGTTCCAGTAGGCAGTGGTGCAATGCTTAATGCGATCTGTAAGGGATTTGAGGAATTACAAACCGTTTCATTACTTGATGATGTATCAAACATGCACATGATTGCAGCGCAACCACATGGGTGTGCCCCAATTGTTGATGCGTTTAAGAAAAATTCTAAGGAAGTAATTCCAGTTGAAAATCCAGACACTATCGCAAAAAGCTTAGCTATAGGTGATCCTGGCGATGG
The DNA here is from genome assembly GCA_029880665.1 of Candidatus Nitrosopumilus sp. Lineage (GTDB taxonomy): Archaea > Thermoproteota > Nitrososphaeria > Nitrososphaerales > Nitrosopumilaceae > Nitrosopumilus. The sequence goes on along the minus strand of JAOUNZ010000013.1, from coordinate 3,687 downwards.
CAGATATGTTCTGAAACGTTTGGCGCAATACAATGGATTTGCAGAAGAATGCAACAATAAGGAGATCCTTGATGCGATTTTACTGCTTGCACAAACTGAAGGAATATTCACAGAACCTGCAGGCGGTGTGTCTATATCAATCCTCCAAAAAATGGCGGAACAAGGAAAGATTGATGCAAATGACAAAGTAGTGTGCTATGTAACCGGCAATGGCTTGAAAGCAACAGAGGCCATAATGGAAGTTTTGAAAAAACCCACAACAATGAAAGCAGACATATCTGAAATCTCGGCGGTAGTGAACTGATGGCAAACATCACATTTACTATTCCATCTGTGCTAAATCAGAGTGGTGGCGAGAAAAAAACCCAAATTTCAGCAGACTCGTTACATGACGCATTTGCAAAGATCTCTGACATCATGGGTGATGATTTTAAAAGGCGCGTCCTGGAAGGAGACGGAACTCCACGATCTCTGATTAATATCTACATCAACGGAAAGAACGCAAAATTTTCTAGTGGTATGGACACTTCCCTCAAAGATGGAGACGAGGTGTATATTTTACCTGCAGTTGCTGGCGGTTCAGATGAATTGTCTTCCAAAGAACTTGACAGATTTTCTCGACAAGTAATGCTTGAAGAGATTGGCTATCAAGGGCAACTGAAATTAAAGAGTTCCAAAGTATGTGTTGTAGGAACTGGCGGCTTGGGAAATCCAATCACGTCAAGGCTAGCTGCCATGGGTGTTGGAACTTTACGTATTGTTGACAGAGATGTAATTGAGTTATCCAATCTACATCGTCAGACAATGTTTGATGAAGACGATGTTGGACAAGTAAAAGTAGAGGTTGCCGCAAAAAAATTACAGAAATTAAATCCTGATTGTAAGATAGAGGCGTTGGCAGTATCTGTTAATGATTACACTGCGCTTGAAGTTGTAGAAGGATGTGATGTTGTAATCGATGCACTTGATAGCGTCAATGCAAGATATGCGTTAAACAAAGCATGTATAAGATTTGGAATCCCATTTGTTACAGGAGCTGCAGTTGGAGTCTCAGGACAAGCATTTACTGTTTTACCAAAACAAAGTGCATGTTACTATTGCATGTTTCCTGAACTGGATGAAGACACTATGCCAACATGCAGTATTGAAGGAGTGCATCCATCAATACTTTCCATTATAGGGGGAATAGAAGTCGCAGAAGCTGTAAAAATAATAACTGGAAAAAAACCAAGTTTGTCTGAGAGAATATTACATGTTGATTTGGAAACACTTGACTTTAACAGCACCAGAACATTCAGGGCTGAAGAATGTCCAATCTGTGGAACAGGAAAACTAAAAGTTGTTCCTAGAGAAGAATTAATTTTAGAAGAACTATGTGGAAGAAATAGGGGAAAGAGAACTTATTCTATCACTCCAACTAAAACATTTGATATTGATGTCAATGCCGTAACAAACACTGCCCGGGAAAAGGGATTCATTGTAGAAAACCAGGGAGATTTGGGATTGTCAATGAGAACTAATGAATTATCTGTAAGCTTTATGAAGAAAGGATCTGCTGTAATTGTTGGACCAAAGGATGAACCTGAGGCTATTGCATTATACAACAGTCTCTTAGAAAAGGAACTAAAGGCATAATCTGGCCTGCAAATATTGCATAAATGCCTAAAAATCTTGTAAATTATTTGGATCAATTTAATAATTATAAAATAATCTCTTGTTTTTTAATAGCAAAAATATAAAATATTGATAATATTTTAAAAAATAATGAAATAATGTCAAGAATTGTCACAATTGTGGACAAATCGTCCATTAGTTTTAAATACAAACTTTAGAGAAGAAAGCCAATAACATGAATAACGAAATAGGACGTAAAATAACTAGTCTTACATTAATGACAATTATGTTAGCAGGCGGTATGTCATTTGCTGCTCCATCTATGATGCCAGCAGCATTTGCAGCCAACGCTAACCTATTTGTTTCCGCAGAAAACTCACAGTTTGATAACTACATGTCAGGACCTCAAGTAATTGAGGTCGTTGTAATTGATTCAGACATCAACGATACAGATCAGGCAAAAGGTGAACCAGACGTTACCGTAAACGGCAAGATCCTCAGAATGGCTCAAGCCGTAGATGGTAACTGGTATGGTTACTTTGCAGATAGAAACATGGCCCAGATTGCCGACTCCACCTCAACAGTAGATGGAGTTGGACTAGACTTTGGTACATTTTGTGGAGCAGGTTCAACATTATTAGGCCCTGTATCATTCAGTGATACAGTAGGTATTGCAGTGCCATCTCAACAAGGAGTTGATGGAACAAATCCACCAACAACCAACTTGGCAAACTGTAATGCTGCAGTTGTTCCAGATAACTCACTAAATGTAGTAAGAGAAGCAAAAGATCTGAACGTCAATGGTTTAGCTAATCCAGCAGGACAGCTAGGTCTTGTCGATTCCAATGCATGGCCATTCATACAACTCTATCCTCTAAACCCAACTGGTAACGTCGTCGTACAGTATAACAAAGGTGGTGGTGTTCAATCAACAACACTTACTTTTGACACTGCTGATGAATTTGCCAAAGCAGGTCTAGACAGAGCTGTATACCCACAGGGAGCAGAAGTTCATGCCACGATCACTGATCTTTGGCTGAACATTGATCCAACTGACGAAGACTCTTGGACATTTGAAACAGTAGGAGATTATTCTACTAACTATCAGGTGTTTGATGAGAATGGCTCAGTAGCTAACGGTAACGGTAACGATCCATCTAACACTGATAACAACCTCTTGACAGGTCAACTAAGTAACTTGATGTGTGAAGACAATTGTAGATTAATACTCAACCCTGATGTACAAAATAAAGGGTTTGTCGCCACTTTGCAGGATAACGATGATTCTGTTTTAAGTGGAGATCCTATAACTCCTGTGCCATTCTTAGCTGGAACTCCAGTTAAAATTGCCCCAGGTGGTGTAGCATCTGATGATCCAACTCGTGTACAAGCAGCAGGTGGAGTTTTTACATTGTCTACTGACGCAACAAAAGGCACAGTACCAATTACATTTACAGAACAAGGTCCAAATAGCGGTGTATTTGGTTCATATGATGAATCAGATACATCCAACATTAAAATCACTAGCACTGCAAAGAGGGGAACCTCCGCATCTATTGAGTATAATGAAAAATCTGTATCTATTCTTGTAGGCTTGAGTTTTGGTAAAATTGACATTAAACCAACTGATGACGAATGGAACTCTGGTGAAGAGATCCCAGTCGAATTGGTTGATGCTGATGCCAACACAAACAGCAGAGCTGATGAAGACTTAGACTTGAATAATCCAAATGTTAAACTCATTCCTTCCTTACAAACAGGTACGCCAAATACACTAAAGAATTTAGGTACTCCTACAATTACTGGCGGTGCATTTGACAATCCTCCAATTGTGGAAGGATTCAGTGACAGAGCAAGACTCGTGGCTAATGGTGTAATACCAGTAGCTAATGGAGATGCCTTGACTCTACCATTTGGAAATATGGCCAATCTATTTGCCTCAACTCCAATCAACAAGAACAACTTCCATGGATATGCACTCTTTAACTATGATGTCAGATCACTTGCTAACCAAGGAAATATTGAAGATATCTCATCTGTAAATATTTCATTGGCTGGTACACCAATAGGTGT
>JAOUNZ010000061.1 GCA_029880665.1 Candidatus Nitrosopumilus sp. | reverse complement strand
AAATTACTTCAAGAGTGGCATATCCCTCAACTACTTCCAAAGGATTAGGATTAAAGTCATCAAAGAAATTTATTTTTAATCGAACATTAGATACAGAAGTTAGTTGGTTATTGTTTTCAACTAATCCAACCACAACAGTATATCCTTCAGAATCACGATAGACAAAAGTTTCATTCATCAAAGAAACACTCAGAGTTGGAAGATTATCGGTTTTTTCTGCAGAGAATGCTTGTGAGAAAGGAACGAAGAATAAAATCATAAATACACATACAAAAAGTTTCATCGTTGAATTCCCTTCAGATTAGATATTAATTTCATATAACATAACATATAGTGAACAAGAAAGGTAACAACGTTTAACCTAGTTCACACTAATATCAAAGAATAAAAAGAAATTAAAAATAGAGGTAGTTCTATTTCCTCTTTGCAGTAATTGCCAACCAGTAGATTAAACCTGGAGTCAAACCGACAATGAGTGGAATAAATACCGGCCATGCGTCTGATGCGCTTGTCATAAGAAAAAACGTAAACTTATCCTATTTAAATCCATCCAGCAATCTGAAATTCAGCACAGATCGGAGATGAAAGTGGACCGGACGGAATTTGAATCCGTGACCCCCCGCGTGCAAGGCGGGTATACTACCAGGCTATACTACCGGCCCACATGAAGAATGAATAATGTGTGGATTTTAATTGTTGTCTTCTTGGCAAGGATTTTATTTGAAAATAGGATCATGGTACTATGGTACTTTTAGAATCTCAAATTAAGCTAAAAACAGGAGATATTTCACCTGATTTTAAACTATTAGGAATTGACGATAAAAAACACTCACTAAATAATTATCAAGGAAAAAAAGGGTTTTTGATTATCTTTATGTGTAATCACTGCCCATATGTCAAGGCAAAAGTTAATGCATTAAATGAGTTATATGAAAAATTTGGAAATGAAATTGCCATCATAGGAATAAACAGCAATGATTCTACTGACTATCCTGAAGATAGTTTTGATGCAATGAAAGAGACGGCAAAAGAGAAAGGATTTGAGTTTGACTATCTAATAGATGAAACTCAAGAAATTGCTAAAAAATATGGTGCAATGTGTACTCCAGATCCATTCTTGTTTAATAGCCAAAAAGAGCTAGTTTTTCATGGAAGAATAGATAATGCTATGAGGCCAGATGATTTAGCTACTGAGAAAACAATGATTAAAAATATTGAAAAATTGTTGTCTGGAGAAAAAATTGAAAAAGATTTTGACCCGTCAATTGGATGCTCAATTAAGTGGAAAGAAAATTAAACTTAAATGAGTCTTGCCTAGAGATTTGTTTATGGGCTCGTAGCTCAGCTTGGCTGGAGCGTTCGACTGATAATCGAAAGGTCATGTGTTCGAATCACATCGGGCCCATTTTTCATCATTCTGTATTTTGAGAAACTGTTTGAGACCATTGTAAAACATCTCCAATTTTATCAGACGATAAATCAGGAAGAGTTTTAGCTTTTTTTAGAGTTTTCCCACATAAGACCAATTTCATACGTTTGCCAGATTTTTCTTTGATAGGATTTATAGAATCTGCAAAAAAGTTTAAACCTTCACTAGTTTGTGAGAATATAACTACAAGCATTATCCCAGGTTTTTGTTTCCATATTTTTCCAATCAGTTTTTGGAAATCAAGATCAAACAAGATATTGATCGCAGATGACATATCACCCAAATGAGAAACTTTCCAACCATCAGAATGATATGCAGCAGATGCTGCTTCAGAATGTAACCTGCTATATGTATCGGCTGCAATTACAACTACGTTCTTTTTTGGATCAGAAACTGTCTGAATTTGATTAAAAATTTGAAGTGATTTTGAAATAGTAGTTTCAAGTAGATTTTGCTCCGCAGTTCCAATTTTACCCTCATCAAACAAGTTTTTTACACGAGTAATAGAAGGTAAAATTACTTCCAATATCAAACGATTTGCAGTTCCTCCAGAGTACAAGCAGTTACGAATTAAAGAATAAACTTGATCTTCAGTACCTTTTACCAAGTATTCAAAATATCTAGATTCTACTTTGAAGTAATCGTCAGGAAAATTGAAAGACTCTTGTCCTGGTTCTAAAAACCACAATGTAATATTACCAATGTTTTTTTGTCGCAGTAATCCTTCAGCTGCAAAAACTTTAAGATATTTTGCCATGGTAATTCTATTAACACCAATTTTTTCTGAAATCTCAACACCGGACATTCCATCACTAGTGCCATCCAAAGATGAGATCAGTTTTTTTCTAATCTCTTCAGTTGAATAGCCTTTACCCATAGCGTTCTTTGATTATTATATTCTATAAAGACTAATTTCTATCCATAGGTGAGAACAGTTTTTCATTATGATTTGATAATTTCTGATGCTTATGTAAATCGTCAAACCAAAAAAATCAACAATCACCAAGGTAACAGAACCCTCATAATAAAACATTATATACTTGGGTACTTTAAAGTACGGTAAGGGAAAGTAATTGCCGAAAGCAGGATTCAAATCAATCACAGTTTCAGAAACTGTTTATGATAAATTCCACGAGGTTTATCAAAAAAGTAAAGACGACCTAACAATGAAGGGAGTCAACAGTTTTGCAGGTTATGTAACTTACATGTTAGAGGAGATGATGCAAAAGGACAAGACATTTGCAAGGTATGCTCCAAAGATTGAAAAAATTTCAGTTGATGATGACCGTGTTATTCTAAAAGACAATATCAAAAACAGAATTGCAGAAGTTGCAATTCAAAAAGGCGAATTGTTTTGTCAGCTTTGTGATGAAAAAGATTGCGTACATATTGGCTTTGTGTTTTCGCTGCCAGATGTATATGAAGTTCTAAACTCCAGAGGAATCAAAAATCCAAGATAAGATGGAGGAGGTGGGATTTGAACCCACGAACTCCTGAGAGACAGGATCACCCATTATTTGATCTTAAGTCCTGCATGTCCAAAAGCACAGAGTGCTTACTTTGGCCAGGCTTGATTACTCCTCCAAAAGAAGGAAAATCTGAGTGAAATTTAACAGTTTAGAGAGAATTTGTCCAGAATCAAGAATTATAAGGATTTTCTACACGGTAAATTTGTGCTTCGATAGCTCAGCCTGGTAGAGCGTTACATTGGTAATGTAAAGGTCGCGGGTTCAGATCCCGTTCGAAGCTTCTAATAATTTTTAATTAACAGTTCAAAATGACCGGTTCTTTTTTTAGAGTTTGAGTTGATTGATCGGTTTGCCCTAATTTTGGTTATAGTCCAAGGTTTTGCAGAGAACATATCTACAACTTCTTTAGAATTGGAATTTGACAATAGAACCTTACATCCTTTAGAATCTAATTTCATACAAAGATCTGCAAGTCTACTAAGATCATCATATGTAAAATCTTTGTTTGTATAACTGGTAAAGTTTGCAGTATCACTAACAGGTTGATATGGAGGATCAAAATATACAAGATCACCTTTTTTGACATCTCTTAGTACTGCCTCAAAGTCACGACATTGAATAGAGATTCCACTTGATTGTAAGATATTGCTTACGGCGTAGAGATTATCCTCATTGACAATATTTGGATTAGAATATTTGCCTAGCGGAACATTGAATTTTCCTTTACTGTTAACACGGTATAATCCATTAAAACACGTTCTATTCAAAAAGATCAATCTAGATGTCTTTTCAATTTCACTTCTAGGATTACTTTCTCTAACAGAATAGTAATATGATTTTGAATCTTTTTGATAATTCTTTTCATGAATTTTAAGAGAAGCAATCAGATCCTCTATTCTGTCCCGAATAGTAGTATATGACAACACAAGATCAGAATTAAGATCAGAAATACTGCATTTTTGTCCATCATGTTCAGTTAACATATGAAATAGTAATGCACCACCTCCAAGAAATGGTTCATAATAAGTGCCAAAAATTTGAGGCAGATTATTATTTAAAACGGGGACTAGTTGACGTTTTCCACCAGCCCATTTTACAAATGGTTTAGGAATTATTTTTGATAATTGCGGAGAAAATTGCTGCTTCACATATCATAATCACGAAATTACATATTGTCAAAATAGACAATAAAAGATCACAACATGTGCAGTATTTTTTAATCAAATTTTGAAATTTATAGAATCATCTAGACATGAATAATAAAATGAAAAGGAAAAGGTTGGAGTTTTAGTCCCACTTTGACCAAGCAGCCATCCATCTGTATGTCCAAGTGTTGAGTTTACAACCTAATGCTGCAAACGTACACGCCAATACTGCACCCGCACCTGCACCTAAAGCCACTGGGCTGTTATAGAACTTACCGACTTGTGGTTCTATTGGTGTCATGTATGGTGGCAATGTTGGTCTTGGATATTTGAATGCCGTTTCTAGTGGGTCCGCTACTGTAATCAGGTTTACCATATTGAATAATGGCAATGACATTCCTACCAGTACACCGCCAAACAGTATCAAGGAGTGCTTGTTCTTCTTTGTTGCCCAGTAGACTAAGTCCAACAGCATTGCTGATGGTAACCAAACTGGAACTACAATGAAGTCATATGGATATCCTAGTGAAAACCATGCGGCTTTTGCTATCCATGTGTATACTGTCATAATTAGAGCGTAGTACGTTGCTGTGCCTGGAACGCCTGTAAATGTTAGGTAATATGTAGCACCTACAATAAGCATCAACGTTTGCGATATTGAAAATACCGTGTACGAAGTCCAAGCCCAGTCAGTGTAGAAGATGTAGTCTCCTGCATTAATTGTTAACAGTGTAGAGTTAACTGCAACAACTACTATGAATAAGTAGTGTGTACATCGTCTTAACCAGACCATAAGATGTCAAATAAATGGTGAGTATATAAAATTTTAGAGTGTGATGAAGATCGTTGTTTGGAGTTAAAATAAAAAAGAAATGCGTTCGGACATTATTGTCCTGAACTAAAATGAAAAAGAAGTGTCTAAGGGGTGTCCTTATGATTACCATCCAACATATAGTGATACAAACAGTACGAATGCAACTGCACCTGCAACACTAGCACCAATAATACCATTGCTGTTTTTGTTGGAACCTTCCTCCATGACTTTAACACAGAAGATGTAACCTATTGTTTCTATGATTGTAAGTACGATGAATGCAAAGTGACCACTTGCGGTTGGGTATGCCCATGGATAATAGAAATATCCAGCTGCAGTACCGCCAAAAGTTGCTATCAATGCTGCCCAGAATGAAATAGTTATCATGCCGGTCATATTTTCAACGCGTTTTCCAATCATTCGTTCTATGTCAGCACTTGATGATCCACCAGCACTGCCAGAACCGAATCCTTTAGGAAGAGTCATTCTAGAATCATTCTAATTCAGATTCTTTTAAGTCTTTCCTAAAATGATGGACTGGTACGATCTACGTTGTTTAAAAATAATAAAAGAAAAAAATGTGCAAATGCACTTTTTCTAAGGAATTGCTCTGCTGTACAATTTACCTTCTAGGGCCATCTTGTACATCTCAGCAACGTATGGGTTCTCACCAGGAGTTTCTGCACCTAATTCTACAAGTCGAGCATATACTCTGACTACGTATGCAAGTGCGCCCATGAAAGCCACTACGACTCCCATGTTAAACATCCAGTGGTTTGGAACTGCAAAGATTTCTTCTACAAACCAAAAGTGCCACATCTCATTGACGCCAATTGTAAACATGGTTGCAAGGTAACCAAGAATGGTCATCTTCAAACCAGTGTTCATTGAGTTATTTGGACCTCTAAGAACTGGTATTTTTCTATCATAGATTGCTGCTGCTCCCCATCCAAGTGGTAATGTGATGAAGTGAGAGTATAGCCACCAGTGAGCTGGTGTGAATGCACTATCTCTGATAGAGGTTTGATGCAAAGAACCATCAACGAAGTTGTCTACTTCGACTGATGCTGCAGTTGAACCCATAGCAATAACGATGAGCCAGATTTTCTTTAGTCTCTGGATCTCAACTTCTTTTGGGATTAATGCGGGCATCTGTGCCATGTATCTTAACATGTTAATTCCGAATATAAAGTAAGAGATATAGAAATAATATATTTTTATCAAATTTATAATAAAATTATTGATTATTTATGAAATTAATTCATTATAGCATTATAAAAAGACAATAATTTTGGATTTATTTTTACTGATTGCATTGTATAACATCAATGATGAACATAATAAAAAATATCGATCCACGTCATTAAGGTAAAACATATAACGATGTGTATTAATTCCTCAATATTAGGGATAACTATGGTCGAAAAAACAATTTTCGTATTTGGACTAGCTGTAGTACTTGCACTAGGAACATTAGGTTTCAACTGGGTTGAGACTGTACTTCCAACTGCAGATGCACAC
>JAOUNZ010000012.1 GCA_029880665.1 Candidatus Nitrosopumilus sp. | reverse complement strand
TATCTTTTTATGACTGTATTATATTGAAAAATCATGAAAGACGATAAAGGAAAACAATTTCTCGAATTAATTAATGAGCAAAATAATCTTCAATGGAATATTGTTGTAAAATTATCATCTCTTATTAATCTAAAATGGATCTCTGGAGATTTAAAAAATGAACTTGAATCTTTAGTAGAAAAACATTCTAAAATCACTACAGAACTTAATAGCCTTGATGATAATAGAAGTATTTTATAATGCAGAATCTACCATTAAGGCAATAAACAGTACCGCCAAATAAGGACTAGTGAATTTAAACAGAGTCCATGCTGCTTTTTCCATTGGTTTGATGATTACCCAAATTGATAATCCTATCATTAATGCTCCTGATGCAATTGCTGTCCAGAGATATACATCACCTATCATTTTATCTCCATTTTGAGTAGTTAAGAAAAATGGTGCAATTGAAAATAATACCATTACAACAGTTGAACCTGCAATTGCTCTTGCTGAGGTCTTTTCAGATTGAACTGCTGTTAACATTGGAACATTTACTTTGTTATAATCATCTTTGAAGTGTAACGTCAAGGCCCAAATATGCATTGGAATCCAAATAAACACTAATCCTGCCATTGCAAGACCCATTGTCCACAAATCTGACATACCCACAGCTACCCATCCAATCATTGGTGGTGAACCACCACACAATCCACCTAAAATTATGTTTGTTCTTGAATTTCGTTTTAAGATATATGAATAAACTATGATGTTATTGACTAATCCGAATCCAATGAATACTGTAGCCCATGTACCTTGTTCTAATGTGGTAGTAAAAGATATTCCAAACGCTAAAACCAACGATATTCCAGCTAACACCAATCCAAAATTTCTGGCTTTGACAGCAGGATAGATTCTCTTTGACGGGAGAGGTCTGCCTTTTGTACGTTCCATTACTGCATCGATATCTCTATCGTGATAGTTTGTTAATGTATTAGCAGCTGCTGAACCTGCTGCAACTGAAAATAACATCAAAGCCCAAGTTGCAGGTAAAATCTCAATATTGTAAATATTGGATGCGGTTAATGCAGCACCAAATGCAGTAAATACAAGTAAATACCAAATTTTTGGTTTTGTTAATTCATAATATACTGCAACACGCGATTCTGACTTTTGTTTTTGCAATGTCATTCACTATCCTTTGATGGCATATATGGCATTGCTTTCATTCGTGATTTCATCTCAATAAAAGATTCTGAAGACTGAATACCTTCAATTCTACCTATTTTTTCAGAGACCAATTTATGCATTTGATCTAATGATTTTGCATACATCGTTACCAATATATCAAATCTACCTGTTACCTCTGCCACCTCACGAACCCCATCAATCTTAAATAATTCTTCAATTATATGATCACGTTTTTTTGTATCCATGTTAATCCCAGTCAAAGATTTGACAGTATAACCAAGCTCATTGTCATTTACAACAATTGTAAAACGTTCGATTAATTTTCTTTTTAACAATCTTTTGATTCTTGAATATACAACCGACGAATTAATGTTGATTTTTTTTGATAAACGAGGAACAGAAATTGATGCATCCTCAGATAATTCTGATAAAATTTGTAAATCCAAGTCATCAACTTTAACCATTTAAAACACCTGAATCGATCTAGATTTCTGGTTCTTATAAAGTTATTATTGAAAAAATTGCAATAAATAATCTAAATCTTGCCTTTTTTGTATAACATCTCAGCTAACAAAACTGCTCCTTTCGCTGAACCCATTTTTTTGTTGTGTGAGAACAACATGTATTTGAGTCCATTATCAAAAAGTTCTTCCTTTTCAACTCTTCCAATTGTTGTAGTCATACCATCACCTACAGATCTTTCCATTCTTGGTTGAGGTCTTGTAGGATCTTCGTGGAATGCATAGTATTTTTCAGGAGCAGACGGTAATCCTAATACCGAAATATCCTTATTATATTGGTTGTAGATTTCTTTTGCTTTTACAGGATCTATTTGTTTAGTTGTTTCAACAAAAACAGATTCAGTATGTCCATCTATTACGGGTACTCTAGTACAAGTACAACTAACTCTAATATCGGCATCTTCGATTTTTCCATCCTTTAGTTTACCTAATATTTTTCTTGTTTCCGTCCTTACCTTTCCTTCTTCTTTTGGAATGTATGGAATTATGTTATCTGTAATTCCCATTGCAGATACACCTGATTTTCCACCACCTGATATCGCTTGCATCGAAGTCATCATGACTCTCTTTGCTCCAAACTTTTCAAGTAATGGTTTTAATGTAATTGCTAAACCTGTTGTGGTACAATTTGGTAATGGTGCCACCCAACCCTTCCAGTTTCTATTTTTCTTTTGAATTTCAAGTAATTCTGTTTGTTCATCATTAATTCCTGGAATAAGTATAGGTACATCTTCTTCATACCTATAAGCAGAACTAGTTGAAATCACTGGTACATCTGCAGCCATTTTTGTCTCAATACTTCTAGCAGCTTCTGATTCAACTGCAGAAAATACTAAGTCTAATTGAGAAACATCCAATTCGTCAATTGATTTGATCATCATGTCCTTAATATATTCGGGAATTTCGCCTCCAACATCCCATGCTACAATTCCACTTGAATCTTTGATTGCATCTAGGTATTTTTTACCCGCAGAACGCTCAGATGCTGCAATTTGAGTCACTTGAAACCATGGATGATTATTTAACGACTGGACAAATTCTTGTCCTACAGAACCTGTAACACCAATAATTGCGACTCTTTTCTTACCCATAATTTATTGGTTGATCGCTTTCAATTAATAATCGTTTTCTGAATTACCACAACATACTAAATCAGCAAAACCTATCTGGAACTGTGAGAATACACCCAAAATCATCTATTATTAGGCATACTCCAGTAATTCATGGTGGAAAAAATCATTCTATAAAATCTGACGTCATGGATTTTAGTTCTAATATTACTCCCATAGGAACTCCAAAATTAGTGAAAACGATTCTTAAAAAAAATATTGATAATATTCAAAAATATCCTGATTTTAGTTCATCAGAAGTAATTTCAAACCTAACAAGGTACACAAAGTTGGATAAACCATATCTACTAGTTGGAAATGGCGCAATCGAAATAATCTATAATTTTTGTTTTGCTTTTTTATCTAAAAATATCAAAGTATTGATTCCAGTTCCTACTTTCCAAGAATATGAAACAGCTGCAAAATTAAACAATTGTACAATTTCATATTTCACAACAATGAATATATCTGAAAATTTAGATCTCTTTCTTTCAAAAATACCAAAAAAAGGATGTGTGTTTCTTTGCAATCCAAATAATCCTACAGGAAAACTTTTGTCAAAAAATCAAATATTAATCATTATTAAAACAGCAAAAAAACTATCTTCAATTGTATTTGTTGATGAATGTTTTATTGAAATGGTTCCAGATTCTAATCAGTCTGTCATATTATATGTCAAAAAATATGATAATCTTTTTGTTTTACGTTCATTAACAAAATCTTTTGGATTGCCTGGTATAAGAATTGGATATGCCGCAGCTTCTAAACAAATGATTAAAATTCTTCAAAAAATAAAAATTCCTTGGAGTGTAAATTCTTTAGCACAAGATGCAGCAAATGTGGCACTAAAAAATAAATCTCATATTAAGAGATCAAATTATGTAATTAAAAAAGAATTGAATTATTTAATGAATGCTATTTCTAAAATAAATGGATTTAATTGCTATGCTTCCACTACAAATTTTATTCTAATAAAAACAAAATATAATTCAACTAAACTACAGCAAAAATTGCTTAAACATAAAATTTTAATTCGTGATTGTAAAAATTTTAGAGGTCTAGATAATCATCATATTAGAATTGCAGTCAGATCTCATAAAGATAATTTAAAACTTGTAAGAACATTGGAGAAGGTTACATGAAATCTTTAATGATTCAAGGTACGTCTTCTGGTGCTGGAAAAACTACTTTAGTTGCAGCACTTTGTAGAATTTTTTCTGATAAAGGTTATCGTGTTGCACCATTCAAATCTCAAAATATGTCAAATTTTGCATATGTCACGCCTGAATTTGAGATTTCTCGTGCACAAGCTATCCAGGCTATTGGCGCACGATGTAATATTACATCTGACTTGAATCCAATTTTACTTAAGCCTATAGGAAATTACAATAGTTTTGTGTATCTAAATGGAAAATGTTACAAGAAAATGCACGCAAAAGACTATTATGAAAAATTTGTAAATACACAAGGAATCAAAATTGCTTCAAAATCTCTAAATCTTTTACAGACTAACTTTGATTTGGTAATTTTAGAGGGAGCAGGATCACCTGCTGAGATTAATTTACAAAAATTTGATATTGCAAATATGAAAATTGCACAAAAAGCAAGTGCATCTGTTATTCTAATATCTGATATTGATAAAGGTGGCTCATTTGCTAGCCTTGTTGGGACCATGGCTCTTACTGAAAAAAAATATCGAAAATTTGTAAAAGGATTTGTATTTAACAAATTTAGAGGTGACATTGACATGTTAAAACCAGGATTTAATAAACTTAAGAAACTTACCAATATCCCTGTTTTAGGTGTTATTCCTTTAATGACATTGAATTTACCTGAAGAAGATTCTTTTAATGCAAAACCTCAAAATATGGTTTGGAACAAAAAAAATATCTCAAAAATTGACAATGAATTAAACAGATTGGCAGAAACTGTCAAATCGTCTATTGATATTAAATCCATTGAGAAGATGTTAAAATGATTTTTGAATCATTGTTTGTTATTGGAGTTGCGCTTATTCTTGATTTTATATTTGGAGATCCCAAGAACAAATTACATCCAACAGCTTGGATCGGTCTATTTATTGCAAAACTGGTACCTATTACAAAAAATAAGAATTCTACTATAGAAAAACTCGGCGGAATTATGATTATAGTTGTTACTTCAAGTATTGCCATATTACTTCTTTTGAGTTTTGAATATGCAATATCTCTGATTGCAATTGATTATGTCTCAATAATTATATCCATGTTGTTTGGCGGACTATTGCTAAAAACTACAATTGCTATACGTGGAATGGAAAATCACGCTAAAACAGTATTGATGTCTCTTGATGATAAAAATTTAGAGGCGGCAAGATCAAACCTCTCAATGATTGTAAAGAGAAATACCAAGAATTTGGACAAAAATCACATTATTTCAGGAGTGTTAGAGAGTATTAGCGAAAACACTGTAGATGGCATTACAGGACCCTTGTTCTATTATGCATTTTTTGGGCTGCCTGGTGCATTCGTATACCGAGTAATTAATACTGCAGATTCAATGATTGGGTACAAAACTGATATTTTTAAAAATATTGGCTGGTTTACGGCTTCATGCGACACTGTCTTGAACTATATTCCATCCAGATTAACAGGATTAATCATGATAATTTCAGCTGCAGTTCTACAAAATAATTGGAAGGAATCTTACAGAGTGATGATTAGGGATGGTAAAAAAACTGATAGTCCAAATGCAGGATATCCTATGGCTGCATTAGCAGGAGCTCTTGAAACAAAATTTGAAAAGGTTGATCACTATAACTTAGGTGATGGTAAAACCCCTCTTACAAATAACCACGTATACTTGGCAATTAGAATAATGAAACTTACTTCAATATTTTTTGTTGGAATTGTGAGTATTCCTGTAATCTTTCTTTTGATGTTTGTTGGATGGTGGGTTCATGCTTAAAGAAATTGGATCTGTTTTTTCTTTTTTAACTATCATCCCATCTTCAAATGCCACATTAGAAAATATTGCAAAATACATGTATTTTTTTCCTATTGTTGGAATTGCAATAGGGGTTGTAGTAGGTTCATTTGGTTTTGGATTGTCTCTCTTCTTAGATCCATTGATGGTTAGTTTGTTAGTTGTAACGTCCATTGCAATTATCACCGGAATTCATCATACAGACGGTTTGGCAGATTTTGCAGATGGATTAATGGTAAAAGGAACTAAAGATAGAAAACTTAACGCAATGAAAGATCTCTCTACCGGTTCGGCAGGAATTATTGCGATTGTTCTGTATGTTATTAGCTTGATAATCACAATCTCTTTTACAAACGGATTTGATCTGTTTAGAGCAATTTTGATTAGCGAAATTTTAGCCAAATTTTCAATGGTATTGATGGCAAGTTTAGGCAATTCTGCATCTTTGGGCTCGAATTCACCTTTTGTGATGTTTATGAAAGATAAGAAAAAACTTGCAGCTGCTTTCATTATTATGATTATTCCTGTCATTATTATTGGTGAAATTACTGGATTAGTGATGTTTGGCGTGACTTTTACTCTAACCATGTTTCTCTTAGCTTTATCAACTCGTAGCTTTGGAGGAATAACTGGAGATGTGCTTGGTACTACTAATGAGTTGACAAGACTTGCTTCTTTGATGGTATTTGTATCATTATGATTGGTCTAATAATGGCAGGTGGCAAAGGTACTCGCATGAATTTTTCTGATGAAAAACTTTTACTTCAATACAAAAAACCATTAATTCTTCATGTAGTTGATTCATTAAAAAACTCAAACTGTTTCTCAAAAATCTTAGCAATTACAAGTCATAATACACCTAAAACAAAAAAACTTCTAGAAGAAAATAACATCGAAACTTTTGATACTCTTGGAATTGGTTATGCAGAAGATCTGTATTCAGTACTTAAAACTATTAATGATGATATTCTAGTTACATCTGGTGATTTACCATTATTGGATGAAGACATTATTCAAAGAATTGTTGATCAATATGATTCTAAAAAAATTTGGACTAGCATTATTATAACTAACAAATTTTTAACCTCACTTGGATTTGACTCTCATTATTCAGTAAAATTTAATGATCAAATTTGCAACTACGCTGGAATCTCTCTAGTTAATTCAAAAAAAATCTCATCCTTTGAAAATTTGGACGAGGACTACATAATACTTGATGATAAAAGAATTGCATTCAATCTAAATTCAAAACGAGATTATGATCTACTCTGCACTACCTGATACTTTGCCATTTATCTGAGCTTTTGAACCTGTTGCTTGTGAAATTGTATTGCCACACGAGTTACATGCTACTTGTGTTGATGCATGGGAATAAACTACCTGTACTTCTCCACATTCATTACAATTGACTTTTTGAAATTTGCTTGATGGTTTTGGGATTTCAATATGATCTTTCTTCATGCTGCCATCAACTCAAATTTCTTAATTCTAATGCCTGGTTTATTGTATTTCTTTTTACAAACAGTACATGTCATGATAGGAGTAACTTTCTTTGTAACTTTGGCAGGTTTCGCGAGTTTTGGGAATTTTTGTCCCCCGTATCCCTTTTTACGTTCTGCATGTCTACGTTCACCTCTTGCAGATCCACGCCTTTTTCCAGCCTTGTAAATGGAGACCTTTTGTTCAGTATGTGTCTTACATTTTGCACAATACTTTCTGATCACCTTAGGAATGTTCATATCAACAAAACCTTCTCAACCGTAATTTAAGCATTGAATCTATAATAGGTACAAAATATAATCAAAAATCGTGACTTCGAGCCTGGCAAATTCGATCTTCTCGTTAAATTCTGTGGCAATGGGTGATAAAAAAGCCGATCTGATTTTAAAAAACTGTAATTTACTATCTGTGTACACTAGAGAAATAGTTCCCAAAACTCAGATTGCAATTTTTGATGATAGGATTGCATATGTTGGTCAAGACGCATCACACACACTTGGTCCTAAAACAAAAATAATTGATGTAAATGACAAATATGTCAGTCCTGGATTTGCAGATCCTCATTTACACATTGATCAATTTGTATTGCCATCTGAATTTGTAAAAAAGGCATTACTCTGCGGTGTTACTTCTTTGTTCTCTGATCCAATAGATGTTGTTAGTGTTGGAGGGTATAGAGGCTTTCAAGAATTTCTTAAACTTGGAGAAGATCTTCCGATACGAATTTTTCAGGTGGTTCCAGGTGGTTTACCAGTTGATACAAAATTTAGCAACAGTAACTTCTTATCATTATCACAAGAAAAATTGGCAGTAAAACATTCACATGTTATTGGCTTAGGAGAAGTTTTTTCTTGGACAAAAGTAACTCTCCGTGAACCTAAAACAATGAAATCTCTTTCAGCAATGTTAGAGTGTGACTGTATAATTAATGGGCACACTGCAGGAGCTTCAGATAAAAAACTCAATGCATATGTTGCATCTGGCATACTCTCTTGTCATGAACCAATCAACTTTGATCAAGTTTTAGAGAGATTACGTCTTGGAATGTGGATTATGATTAGAGAAGGGTCTATCAGACGTGATTTACAAGAAATCATTCCACGTGTTTTGTCTAATGGAACATATCTTAATCGCTTAATGTTTTGTTCAGATGGTCTTGATCCACTTGATATAACAAAATTTGGTCATATTGATCATTGCATAAGAGAATCAATCAAACTTGGTCTAAAACCAATAGATGCAATAACTATGGCATCTAAAAATAATTTTGATTATTATAATATGGGAAAAGATCTTGGTGGAATTGCTCCTGGGAAATTAGCAGATATTCTAATTTTTGATGATTTAAAATCATTTAAGCCAAGTCAAGTCTTTGTTGGCGGTAATCTCATAGCTTCTAATGGGAATATCGTTATACCTGTCAAGAAAAAACCTATTCCAGAATGGATCAAAAAAACTGTTAAACTAAAAAAATTTACAAAAAATGATTTTCTGATTAAATCAAAAAAGAAGGATGTTATTGCAAATACTATTTTTATGGAAACTGAAATTATCACAAAAATAGGCTCTGCACAGATACAATCAGTAGACGGTCATGTTTCTGCGTCTTTAGATTCTGATGTATGGAAAGTTGCAGCCTTTGATCGAATTCATGGATCAAATCGTCATATTATTGGATTTCTTGAAAATTTTGGTGCTAATATTGGTGCATTTGCATCCACTTGGAGTTTTCATGAAAATGATTTGATAGTAATTGGCTCAAATGACTCTGATATGGCAATTGCATCGAATCATATTATAAAGAATCAAGGAGGGCTTGTTGTAGTAAAATGTGGAAAAATACTTGCTTCTTTACCATTGCAATTTGCAGGAATTATTTCAACGGACTCTTTTGAAAAGGTATCTTCTAATTTTGAAAAAATAAATAATTCTCTTATAGATTCTGGATGCAATTTTTCTAGACCTCATTTGATCCCGTTATTCTTACCATTTTTGGCTCTTCCATCCGTTAGAATTCTCTCAGGTGGAATTGTTGATGTGAAAAAACGAAGTTACATCTCACCGATCAACTAAGTAATGTTAAAAAGGGGGAATTGGGGAACTGTAGCTGAATCTAAATGGCATCAATTCAACAAGGACCAAATGGACCTGTATTGGTTCTCAAAGAAAGTGCATTGCAACAGAAAGGTAGAGATGCTCAGCAAAATAACATTGCAGCAGCAAAATTAGTTGCACAATTAGTTAGAAGCAGTCTTGGACCAAGAGGTCTTGATAAAATGCTAGTTGACTCCTTAGGTGATGTTACTATAACAAATGATGGTGCAACCATCTTAAAAGAAATTGATGTTCAGCACCCTGCAGCTAAAATGATGGTTGAAATTTCAAAAACAGTTGATAATGAAGTAGGCGATGGTACAACTTCGTCTGTAATTTTTGGAGGTGCATTATTGGCAAGAGCAGAAGATCTACTAAACAAAGATGTTCATTCTTCAACTATAATTGATGGTTATCAGGCAGCAGCTGATAAAACTCTTGAAATTTACTCACAATTATCAAAGAAAATTCAACCTGATGATCGGGAATCTCTTCTAAAAATTGCAACAACAAGCATGCAATCAAAATTAATTTCTGAAGATAGTGATTCTTTGTCAAAAATTATTGTTGATGCAATTCTGAGTATTGCAACAAAGAAGGGCGATAAATATTTCGTTGATCTTGAAAATATCAAAGTAGAAAAGAAGGCAGGTGGTTCAATCCAAGACACACAAATTGTCAAAGGCATTGTTCTGGATAAAGAGATTGTTCACAGCGGAATGCCTACTAAAATTGAGAAGGCAAAAATCGCATTAATCAATTCTGCGTTAGAAATTGAAAAAACTGAGATGAGTGCAGAAATTAGGATTACTGATCCAACTCAAATGCAGATGTTCTTAGAAGAAGAAAACAGAATGCTAAAGACAATGGTTGACAAGTTACATGACCTAGGAGCTAATGTGTTGATCTGCCAAAAAGGAATTGATGATATTGCACAACACTATCTTGCAAAATACGGTATCATGGCAGTACGTCGTGTAAAAGAAAGTGACATGATTAAGCTCTCTAAAGCTACAGGTGGACGTGTAATTAGTAATCTTGATGATCTTTCAGAAGGTGATCTGGGTATTGCAGATTTGGCTCAACAAAAGAAAGTCGAATCTGATAAATGGGTATTCATTGAAGGTTGCAAACATCCACAATCCGTAACTATGTTAATTCGTGGTGGATCACAAAGAGTTATTGACGAGGTTGATCGTTCTATCCATGATTCTCTAATGGTAGTGAAAGATGTAATTGAAAAACCAGAAATTGTTGCAGGTGGTGGTGCTCCTGAAGCATACGCAGCTTCATTACTCAAAGACTGGGCTGGCAATTTTGATGGCAGAGAACAACTTGCAATTAAGAAGTATGCTGAAGCGCTAGAAACGATTCCCCTAACCATTGCTGAAAATGCAGGAATGGATCCTATTGATACTATGGCTAATCTTAGAGCAAAACAAAATCAAGGTCATAAATGGACTGGAATTGATGCTAGAAACATGAAGATTGCAGATATGATGGCAATTCATGTAGTAGAACCAATTGCGGTAAAAGAACAAATTGTGAAATCTGCAACAGAAGCAGCATGTATGATTCTCAGAATTGATGATGTAATCGCTGTATCCGGAGCTCCGGGTGGCGGTATGCCTAGTATGGGATAAGTTTTCTTAAAGTTTAATCGTAAGATCTTTTCTGAATCCTTGTTGTACAAAATTGGTATAGATCTAGGTGGTACTAAAATAGAAGCCATACTACTTGATGAAAACCTTGATGTTTTAGAAAGGAAAAGAATCCTAACTCCTCAAAATAATTATCAAGAAATTCTTAACTCTATTTCATCTCTTGTTTTAGATCTGTCTTTAAATATATCTGATTTTTCATTAGGCATTTGTACTCCCGGTACAATTTCCAAACAAACTGGATTGGTCAAAAATAGTAACACGCAATGTTTGATTGGAAAATCATTAAAAGAAGATTTAGAAAATAAATTGGGGAAAAAAATTTCCATGGAAAATGATGCAAATTGTTTTACTATGGCAGAAGCTACAATGGGCATAGCTATGGAATTTAATCTAGTTTTTGGTGTGATTATGGGCACTGGAGTTGGAGGTGGAATTGTAATTGATAAAAAACTCCATCTTGGAAGAACTAGCATTGCAGGAGAGTGGGGTCATCACATATTGCATCAAGATGGTAATTCTTGTTATTGTGGAAAAATGGGCTGTGTAGAAACTTACATCAGTGGACCGTCACTGGAAAAAAGATGGACTGAAATGACTGGAAAATCTCAAACTCTTTCAGAAATAATGTTTGAAGTTGATACAGACATCGGACAAAGATGGAAGGCTGAATTCATAGAAAATTTTGGATTCGGTCTGGCAAATGTAATTGATATTCTAGATCCTGATGCAATTGTTTTAGGAGGAGGTCTGTCAAATATTGATTTTTTATATACTGATGGAAAAGAATCCATTTACAGCAAAGTATTTTCAGATATCGTGGATACGCCAATTCTAAAAAACAAACTAGGTGATTCTGCTGGGGTTTTTGGTGCATGCATGCTTTGATCTTTCCAACTAGTGGCATGTCTATGAAAAATACTTGATATAGCCATAAATCTATATTGTTCTAGAGAAAAATTAATTTTAAAGATTACTCAGAAGATATTATTTCGTTACTATAGGAGATATAAATTTCTGATGCTAAACCTAAATTACAGTTGATTTTGTTTCCGGAAATACAATAGATCTAGCGTGCACAATAATTCTATTTGATTGACAGATAAAACTATCGGAAAACACCTCATGGTGTTAGAATATCTTATTGCTTAAGGAATTCTGAATGGATTCTTAATTTGGACATCCTTCCATCTTTGAAATGGAATAACCGTCAGTCATAACTTCAATCTCCATATTCTCTGGAATCGCCTGTGTGTGACAAAATTTACATTCATTTGTAGTAACTATAGCTGACCCTTCCCCGATTGATTTTAACCACTCTTTTGCAAATGTAACTGCTTTTTCTGGATCACTCTTGTCAGTCACCACATCAAAATGCATTGTATGTCCATCTTTTGCTTTTACATATGTATCAAAAACATGAAAATCCATAATCATCATAAATTATTGGAGATATTTATTTTTGATCTTCAAAACCTCCTCAATAATTTTATCTACCTTCGTATCTAATTCAATACTTTCAAAATCAACCCTACTCTGCCAATAGGAACAGTCACTCGATAAATTTTTTCATATTTTGTTAATGCAAAAATTGGTTTTCCAATTCTATTTGTAGTTTTTTTACGTGTAGACCATCTGTAAACTGCTTGTGATAAAGACATCTCAATTTCTTCTTTTGTTAAATAATTCTTTAATCCTGGTCTCATTTTTTCATATAGTTCACCAAAATTATAGATTCCGACGTAACGAATATCTTTATCACATTTTAAAATCTCATCACAAATTTTTTCATATTCCATATAATCATTATTGCGGTTCAATCGTTGCTGGAGGCTTGCTTGAAATAGCATACGTGACCCAAGTAACGTCTTCAATTTCATTTGTTATTCTATTGCTCATTTTTTCTAACAATCCATGTGATAATCTAGTCCAATCTGCAGTCATTGCATCCACCGAATCCACCACTCTAATCATAACTATATTTCCATATCGACGCTCATCTCCTACAACCCCCACTGCTCTGTCATCACCCACT
>JAOUNZ010000060.1 GCA_029880665.1 Candidatus Nitrosopumilus sp. | reverse complement strand
CTCTTTTGAGTTTTAACCAGTGACTCCCTCTTGAGCCTGCTTGATATGGTTTATCAAGCATTTTTAGCATTAATCCTTCACTTCCTGCATTGATACTGCTTTCCATAAATTCTGTGACTTCATTTTCATTTCTAACAATGCACATGGGAATGTATTTTGCAAATACGTCTTCTTTAACTTGTTTTTCTAGTTTTTCTCGTCTCTTTTTGTATGCTAATTCCAAACAACTTTCACCGTTATGATACAAAATGTCAAAAAAATTCACTGTTATTGGATATTTTGTAACAGCCTTTTCTATTTTGTGTTTTCTTCTTCTGTGCATCAACTCCTGAAACGGTAAAAATTCGCCAGTATTTTCATTAATTGCCACTACCTCTGCTTCTAGAATTATGTTATCTCCTTGAACAGATTGTGGAATTTTTTCAATAATATCTGGATAGTAGTTTGAAATATTTTCTAAACTTCTAGAAAACAGTACCACTTTCTGTCCTTCTATGTGAAGTTGTACTCTCTCTCCATCTAATTTGTATTCAGCTGCAAATTCATTACCCATTTTTTCAACGGCCTCTTTTTCACTTTTCACTCTGTCAGCAAGCATTGGTCTAATAGGATTAAACAAAAGTATCTTAAATTTTTCTACTCCTTCAAGACCTTTCGTTGCAATTGTTTCTGCAACTTTCCCTAAATCACTTGAGACATTGTATGCATGCTGCAGTTTTTTCCTATTTTCTTTGTTACCTGTGAATTTAATTGCCAACGCATCCATTACGGTGTTCTCTGCAATTCCCAATCTCAAAGTTCCCAATAATATTTTTAGAATATAACTAGCTTCTAATGGATTTGCGTCATTTAACAAACTCGAGATATACTTCATCTTCATGTCTTGAGATCGAGATCCTTCCAAGTTAGCAATTTTAAACAACGTATCATACACTCTTTCAATAGTAATGTCTTCTACAAGAAATGTTGTTTGTGTTTTTTGTTCTAATATTGTTGATGCAGCATGGCCAAGATCTCCACTTTTTCTATACTCTTCTTCAATTCGTGTTACTGGTATTCCTGAAGACTTTGAGATTGATCTTATTGCAAGCTTTTCTGCAACTCCCAACTCTATTCCTTCAAAGTCTGGTCTTAGTTTTCCTTGTAACAGATAGATGATTTTTGCGATGATATTATTTGGTGTTTTCTCAAATAATTCTACAAGGAACTGTGTTAATTCTAGTCTTTTTCTAGTGGATTCCATTTTGTAAAATGCATTAGTCAAAATAGAAAATTCCATTTTATGTCTTTACGCAATCCTGAATAAAAGTCTGAATCTAGATATATCTAAAAATTATTGGCTTGTCTGATTTTGGAAGATCTGAGATCAATGCAAAGCTGTACAGGGGATACATTTCCTTATATTGTTTCATAAAACTCCATGCCACATCATATGTTTTGAATACTGTTCTAATACCGTCAATCTCACTCTTTTTTCCAAACACATCAAATGGAACTATAGAGTATTCTTTAGGACGATTATTTGGTTTTGCTTTGAGAAACCAAGCTAATGCAAAAATGAATACGGTACCTAAAATCACATATATCCCCGCAACCTTAAAAAAAGTGAGGACTATTCCGGGAATAGTTTGCCCAAACAATAAAGCCACAAAACTTGAAAATGAAATTATTGCCAACGCTGTGAAAACATACGTTTTCCAATCAAAGATCTTTTGAAACACGTTCATTGGATAATTTGTATTAAATTTATTTTGATTTAACTATTTCTTAGAATTTCTAATATTGAAAGTCTAGTCAGGATCTTCATAGTTTTCTTTCTTTTCACCAGTATTGGTATCTTCCATTGGTTTCATCTTGGCTTCTAGAACATCCATTCTTGCTCTATATCCTTCAGCATATTCTAACTCTGATGGAACTAAAGTTGCCGGATGAATGAATCCTTGGCTTCTGATGGACATTGCCTTCTTTGTTGCAATCTCTCTGATGTAATCCCAATCAGGTGTTGAGAATCCGTCAAATGGGCCTGTAAGTTTTCCATTATGCATACTGAATACCAATGCTTCTACAATTGGAATACAAAAGTTGATTGTAGCTGCAGAGTTTAATTTTACAGGCATTAATGGCATATTATGGCTTCCTCTAGTGTTTCCTGCAACAAAGTGTGGATTGTTAAATACACTTCCAACTTCTTCGGTTGCGGGAAAATTCTTTTGTGTTCTAACTATACAAATTGGATCATCTTTTCCAACATAGGTTCCTGCAATGTTGTGCAATCTGTCAGTTGATGCGTCAAGTATAGGCTCATCATCCTTAGTAAAAACTGAATCTACAACATATCGGCCTGGATACATCAACGCAGCCTCGATTGTCGGTTTGTCTTCCCACAATTTAAGTTCTGCAATTTGTGCTTTTTCAACATCCATAATGTTAATCTTTACTCCACTTGCAAGACTTTTGTTTACAATTAATCCAGTATTACTCAATGCATCTACAAACATTCTATAGATTGGATAGTTAAATGCGCCAGGTTCTGTTTTATCAGCAGCAAAAACGGTGAACGCTTCATTAGGTCTTTCTTCAAACTCCATCTCTGCAACTCCAGGACCCATTCCTTTTACATTACCTGAAAAGGAATCTCTCAAAAGATCTTGTCCTGCACCATATAGTCCCTCTTGTTTTGCAACCTGAGTTCCTGCCATGAAAGCATCCCAAGCCAATTTGTGAATTTTCTCATTGTCAACTCCATGTGTATGAGTCATTACAATGTGTGTATCATCACCACAATATCCAATATAATAATCAACAAGCAAATGCGCTGAATTTCTAACGGTATTTCTAATTGCCTCAATTAGTCCGTCACTCGGTTTTGTGTGACCTCCAACTCCGCCAACATCTGCTTTGATAACCGATACTGTAATTTTCAATAATTAACACCAGTATAGCTTTTATTTATATCATGTTATCATAGTTGATTATTTTGGATTCGGTAAAAATAATCTCAATTTGGATTCGTTTCTACAAATAATTTAATTTAGGTAATTCATTTATTTACCACATTTGTGACCAGAATCACAAAATAATTTTGAGTTAACGTGTTGTAACAAACACCACCTTTTGGTTAATATTTCAGGTCTTTTTTTATTAGACAGAAAAGATAGGATTTCGCCTGTGTTTTGTGCCTGAATAGATAATCAATAGGATTCAAGGAGAAATTTGTCGTAAATTGCCTGAATCAGCATTATTTTGTCATTAAATTTAGAAAATCGAGTTAAGATATCGTTAAAGAAATTATGTATCACATAGTTAACCAGGAATGCAACATCATAATCTGGTTCTAGTTGTTCCTCCTTGACATCTTTTGAGGCAATCATCAATGTTATCAAACTCTGACAAATTCATTGTGTCTTTACAGTGTTATACGCAACAGTCCAACTTCCAAAAGCACCACTCCTTTGTAATTCCTTTTCAACAAAGTTCTCTCTGGAAAAGGAGGCCTTTTTTGCCTAACATAGCAATACACAACAAATTCTACTTATTTATGGGTAAATAGAGGCAAAATATTGAGCATTCAGAACATTAAAGCATTTAACAAATAAACAACTTTTTACATCTGTAAATTTATAGCCGTGCCTTTATGAAACGGATTGCTGGAATGTCAGTTGGGTCTATGCCGTCACTTATTGCACGAAGAATCGTTGCATACCCCATATGATACATTGGATTAACAAGTGCATTAAGTAGATTTCCCTTGGGGGCAAAAACCTCGAAATATTGAACTTTTTTTGATTCGAGATACTCTTTAACCACATTAAATTGTTTTTTTATCAATATGTGATCGTCATCTTTTCTAAAAAGAATTGGACTGATGTTTGAAGGTCGTTCCCAAGCGTTAATGCTGTTATGACAAGATTCAGCTATTTCCTCTATCATACCATGTTTCTTACAATTCTCTTGAAGATCATTTTTAAATCTTAAAGCAGCGGGTAACAGCAGTGGCGAATAATAACATATAGGTATTTTTGACATAAATTTTGCCAGACTAACAGAGGGATTATTCTCTTTATCTGTAGAAAATATTACATCTCTTGTTTTCTTAAGATTAGATATAGATTCAGTTATCTGTACTTTTGGCAATCCAATAGATTCTGATAATGATCCTAAGATGGTATAGAGTGAAAAGACAAGCGAGGTACGTGGAGAATTCAACATCTTATATTTATTAAATGGAATTTTGTTGTTTTTGCAATATTTTTCAATTTTACCGCCAGATGAAAATGCAATAATTTTACATCCCGCTTTGTGAGCTGTTTTAAGCAAAGTTAGTGTTTCTATAGTATTTCCTGATGCACTGTTACAAATAACCAATGTGTCTTTTGCAATTTTTTTTGGAAGAAAATACCCTTTAGCTACAAAGATTTGATGGTCAGTGAGACCATATAAGATATTTGCAATTATACCTGATCCACCCATACCACTAACAAGAATATCATTAAATTTTACATCTACTTTTTCTGAAGAGTTGAAAGATTCCTCTGCGTGCTCTGGCCAAGATCTGTAAACATCAATCATTTCTTGTGCCATCGTACTTATTTTTTTCATAACGTATGTTCAAAGGAATTTATTATACAATACGTGGTCTAATTGGTTAAAGCTAAAGATTATCAAGAGTTTACCAATTTCAAATTACAACATACCAACAAAAAAACATTGTAAAAACATTTGAATGCAAGTGTCAAATCATCCCCCATTAAAAGACCAAAAACATATACGTATATCAAACACCATAAAAAAGATTCAGGACATCAAACTTCACTTACATTTCCATATATTGTAGTTATTTTTGATCCAGTATGATTTCTAGGATCAGATTCTGTATTAAAAATGATTATCAGAATAAAACGGCATTGACGGTGTTATAAGATTTGTAATATGTATAGCCAAGTCAATTTTTTAAACTAAGAATCTTAGAGTCAAGTGAAGAATCCTTAGGTGCAGAGTTGATCTTAAATATCGGAATCAGCATAGCCAAATGAAAACCAGCACCCACAATATTTACAATTGTAAACCAGGATTGCAAATCAAACAATATTCCTTTTACAATACTTGTCGTAAGGAGAGTTATTAACAGCAATTGTGGCCAAAGAGATCTCCATGATACACTGCTTCCAGTTCTAGCTGTGACAAATGGTTTGGCTTTACCTCTAAGTGCTTGAATTGAAGCTCCAGTGGTTATTGGAAATGATATGATGTTCATACTTGTGTTATAAAATACAGATTTGAGTGAATTGCCAGATTTAATGAAAGTGAGCAAGAAAGTACCTAATGTAAATAGGCTATACGGAAGTAAAAACAGTAGATAAGTAGTCAGATCAAGATTTAAAGGACGGATATTAAACAGCAGAAACGCTACAGGTGAAATCATTTGTATAAGATATGCCCAGCCGGACAAGTACCAACTGGTACTTAGGAAATAGTCAAATTTGTATGCGAGGCTGAAAGACTTGTTCTTTAACACCTTGTTGAAAATCTTCTTGAAACACTGCATCGTTCCAAATGCCCATCGCCATTGCTGATTGAAATATGCGGCAAGTTCTGTAGGTGCGCGCCCATATACCAATTTTTTGTTATAATAAAATGTCTTCCAACCTTTCATATGCATATCAACTGATGTGGCCAGATCTTCTGTTATTGAATTTTCATCAAAACCACCAACACTCAACAAGGCCTCCTTTCTATACACAATGTTTGTTCCACAGCTAAACAATGTGCCTAGTGTGCTTTTTCCTTCAGTAATAACATCATAGAAAATGATCTGTTGAGCTTGAGCTGCCCTGCTAAGTAGTGACGCATCAAGATTAGTATACTCCTGAGGTACCTGAACTAATGCAAGATTTGGATCATTTTGTAAAAAAGGCAGTACTTCTCTTAAAAAGCTAGGATCTGGCATTTGATCAGCATCTAAGATACAAACAAACTCTTCCTTTAGTACCGGCAAAATATCATTTGTTGCACCTGCTTTGTAGCCTCGTCTATTTTCTCTGTGAATATACTGTACTCCCATATTATCACAAAAATTTTTAATATTTTTGCGACTTTCTGGATTAGTAGAGTCATCAAGAACATAAACAACAGCTAGACCTTTAGAAGCATTGACAACTGCAGGTAAATTCATGGAAAGCATATCCATGGGTTCATTATACATTGGTACTAGAACAGCAACCTGACTTTTAGAATATATGTACGTATTGCGTGTTACCGTGTTTGGATATTTTTCTATACTTCTTATAGTATTCAAATAATATCCTATTGAGTGCACGCCAAAAAAAACAACACTGAATATGAACAATATTGAAAAAACTGAATCAAGAATAGTGCCACCGTGTAGCAATGCTATGGCATTAACATATGCTACAATTGCAGCCAAGATTAAGATTATAGTTATGAATATCATAACTTTCATACTCATTATTTTT
>JAOUNZ010000085.1 GCA_029880665.1 Candidatus Nitrosopumilus sp. | reverse complement strand
AAGCAATCTCTGAAGCAGCTGATGAAGGAAATTATGTCCCGCTTTATCTTAGTATGTTGTTTTCAATTTTGACTGGATTTGTAATAGTGGCTATAACCGGTAAAATTTCCAGAGTCAAAGAAATTACAAAAGATATTGGCCTTCAAGACATCACGAGAATTAAACGTATTATGAATATCACAAAAGCTGAAAAAACCTTGTTATCTGACACCATAGGCCAAAGCCCAGGTGCATTAATTCATGTTGGAGAAAGAAAAGTAGAAGATATTAGAATAGATATGATCGAGTATGATGCTGAAGCAATTACTGAAGCAAATGATGTTCAAATTGAGGATTGCCTAAAATCTAAAAACAAACCCCCTGTTACATGGATTAATGTGATAGGTATACATGATCCTAAAATTATGGAGTCATTTGGAAATAGTTTTGAAATTCATCCGCTCCATCAAGCAAACATTATGAATACTGAACTACGACCATCAATCGAAGTCTCTGATAAATATTTGTTGATAATGTTAAAGATGCCTCATTATGATTTTGATACGGGAGATCTGGACTTGGAGCAAATCTCTATAATTTTGGGTGAAAATTATGTAATAACATTTCAAGAAATTGAAGCTGATTTTTTTGATCAGATCAGAAAACGACTAAGAAGCAAGAGCGGTACCATACGGGATCTCAAAAGCGATTATCTTACTTATGCCATAATTGATGCAATAATAGACAGTTACTTTCTAGTAATTGAAAAAATTGGCGACATTACAGAGGATTTGGAAGATGAATTGATGCAAAACCCTACATCTGGCACTATGCAAACAATTCAAACATTGAAACGTCGAATGATCTCTCTGAGAAAATCAATTTGGCCTGCACGTGAAATCGTAGATTTTCTTGGGCGTGATTCTACACTTTTCGTTTCAAATAACACTAGGCCTTATCTGAGAGACGTCTATAATCATGTAATTCAGGTTATTGATACCATAGAAGGCTTGCGTGATGTGATTGGAGGGTTATTGGACACTTATCTGTCCAGTGTTAGTAACCGTATGAATGAGGTGATGAAGACACTCACAATAATTGCAGCCATCTTCATCCCAATCACATTCATAGCTGGGATATATGGGACAAATTTTTCTTATGTGCCTGAATTAGAATGGAAGGGAAGTTATTTTGCCATGCTGATTGGAATGGCTGCAATTTCTGGTATGATGATTGCATGGTTTAAAAAAAAGAAATGGTTCTAAATCTAAAACAATCATGTTATCCATCCTGAATTCTATATGATAAGTTAAATTTGAAAACAATCATGATCCAAAATATGGCCTAAGATCTAAACAACAACTGTTTAAAACCCTTAGATTATTCACAATAATGTTGTGACAACTAAAATATTGCAACGAGTATATGATACTCTTGAAGGTACTACTAATGATAAAATTACAAAAAGTTTTCAGATTTTTATCATATCTCTAATTGTTGTAAATGTCCTAGTTGCAATAATTGAAACAGAAGAGACTGTTTTAGACGAATATGGTTATCTGTTTACTCCATTTGAAATATTTTCAGTAGTTGTTTTTACTACTGAATATGCGGGGAGAATAATTGTTTGTAACTTAAATCCGAAATATCACAATTCCAAGTATGGCACAATTAGATTTTTAGTCACTCCTATGATGTTAGTTGATTTAGCTGCAATACTGCCCTTCTTCTTACCCTTTGTAATAGTAGATACTAGATTCATCCGAATAATTAGACTCTTGAGGCTGTTTAGATTATTCAAGCTTGCAAGATACTCTGATCCAATGCATACATTTGGTAATGTATTTAAATCTAAAGCAGGAGATTTAGCAGTAGCATTTTTTATTCTATTTATCTTCTTGATACTTGCATCTTGTTTGATGTATTACGCAGAACACGAAACACAACCTGAGTTATTTTCCAGTATTCCGTCATCTATGTGGTGGGGAGTAATTACACTTACCACGATAGGTTATGGTGATGTATATCCAGTTACTGTAACTGGAAAAATTATTGGTGCAGGAGTTGCCATACTTGGGATTGCAGTATATGCAATCCCAACAGGCATTATGGCATCTGCTTTTACTGAAGAACTTAGAAAGAAAAGATCTCAAAAAGATAATGAATGTCCACATTGTGGTAAAAAAATATCAGATCTGTAATTATGGAAAAATTGAGCTTGATTGAATTTTTACCATCTCCATGTCATATTTATGAATCAGATTATATTTTTCTCTGACAATTCATTTTGAATTTGGTTGTGAATCTCCTTCATCAATTTTTCATAGTCATGAACTGCATTTTTGCCTCGAAAAACCTGTTTCTGATTCAATAGCAGTAGATACGTAGGGTGGTATTGAACACAATTATGTGTGCCGGGGGCGAGTTTCGAACTCGCGACCTCCAGATTATGAGTATTGCCTTAGTTGGAGAACCGTTAGAGATTACCAATTGAACTGGCACTCTAACCAGGCTGAGCTACCCCGGCATAGTTAATACCTAAAAATTTGAGAAATTAAATGATTCTAATTTTCCTTTAAATTGCTCCAATTTACATCCTCATCTCTGACCCAAAGGAATTTTTTTTGTAATGCAGACGTGTACAATTTTTCCCATTCGGCACCAACCTCCTCTGTCCACGCCTTGAAAACACGAGGATCTATGTAATTTCTCAGAGATGTCCCGATGTTGTAATCTTTAGTTTTCTCTGATAGATCAATCTGCAATTCTAATTTCTCAACTCGTTCTTTGTGCTTTTGCTTCTGTTTTTTAATTTGTTCATTCAGCATTTTGATTTTCTTTTCTTTTGCCTTTTTCTGAGCATCTGTATTTGTTTGAACTGCCTCGGCCTTTCTCAGCATTTCTTGGGTTTTCTTCCAAGATTCCTCTTTCTCTATTTTTTTAAGAGTGTCTCTTTTCTTTTCTAATGCCTGCTCGAATGTCTTTGGAATGGTTCTCTTGTGATTACACATCATTGCAGCTTCAAGGTTTGCCAATTTTGCATGATACAATTTCTCGTTTGCTGTTTTATTTTTGATATTGTCATGCTTTACAAGGTAATCTTTGACAACTGTAGTTGCAAGGTATGTTCTGAATACTTTGGCAGTTAGTCCCTTCACAATACTAGAATAATATGCATTGACATGTCTTGAAGTGATGCCGTCAAAAATCTCGTCTTTCGGTTTCTTGTTTTCAACTAGTTTCTTTAGGTTTTCTTGGAATTGTTTATCGTGGCCTTCAGCTATCACTTTCTCTTGCCATCTTACACTGTCTTTACCTAGAAAGTCAAACTCAATTGCACTTGGTGTAATTTTGATGTGTTCTTTTCTGAGCGTTGTTGCACCTACAGTATCTGCTTCATCTGGATCCTTTTCGTCGCCTACTCTCATGGCAGTTCTATAAATCAAATAACACGCAGTAGCAATTCTGCTAATTTTTAGATCATTGCTTTTCATATCTTTTACAATTCTTTCTTTAATCTTGTCGATTTCTTTTGCTAGTTTTACTGCTTTTTCGTATTTCTCTTTGTCTCTGTCTTGTTTTAATCCTGCAGTGTCTGCAAGCCAGACATACTTTCTCTTTTGTGTAAGGAAATCCATCCAACTGGCTAACCACATTGAATCTTTGTCATGAATTATCTTGCCCCAATTGCCTTCTGGAATGTTTGCTTCTTTTCCAAGATTTAATGTGACATCTTTTGCAGTCACACGTGGTTTCCATTTTCCTCTGAGTGGATGTTCTCCACGTCCAATGAATATTCCTGGAGGCTCAGCCATGTAGTTTCCAACTTCAACCTCTTTGCCATCCATTATCGCAATTCCATATTTTGCTTTTAATTTCTCTCGTAATTCTTTTCTTTTTACAGCTAGGGATTTTTTTTCTTCTTTTGTCATCATTTCCCTCATGCTTTTTTCTTTGTCCACTATTTCATAGGCACTTGAAAAATCAATGTCCTCATATGATATTTTTCTGAATCTGGGATCTAATGTTTTTGCAAAATCTACTGTAAAGTTTTTCTGAAAAACTCTGTCTTGTACATATGGCGTGTCTTTCTTTTTTGCCCACTGGTAAACCATCTCTTCCTGATCTAGATCTAGATTGACACTCTCTTCTTTGATCTTTATCTTGATTCCTTGGGCCTCATATGCCGGAGGAAATAAGATTCCATTATGTTGTAGCGTTTTCCATTTCATTTTTTTCACTTTAAAATTGCGGACTTTGACAAAAACTCTATTTTATGTGTATATCAATTTAACGTACAAATGTGATGCTATCTAGGAAATAGCTCTTTATTCATATATTTCTCGAATTCCAGGTCTGTTTTCATCTTTTTTGCCTCCATAAACATGGCTGCATCAGTTCCTACAATATATCTAGGCAAAATTTCGTCATCATGGATTGCCTTTAAAATTACCTTGGCTACTTCTGATGGAGGCGTCCCCATCTCTACCATCATTTTTAGACCTGATAGAATGTTATCTGTTAATTCTTTGTATTTGATATCTGTATTTGATTCTGGGATTTTCAATGAATTGAAAAAATTTGTTTTGATAACACCTGGCTCAATTAATGTAGTTTTAATTCCAAACTGGCCCAATTCATATCTGAGACACTCACCTAACCCTTCTAATGCAAACTTTGTACTGATGTATGCTGAAGATCCTGGTAATCCCAATCTGCCTACAACTGAACTAATGTTTACTATTATTCCTGATTTCTGATTTCTCATAATTGGCGCAACTTCTTGAATAATTCTGACAATGCTGAAAAAATTAGTTTCAAATTGTTTTCTAAATTCCTCTACAGATACATCTTCCGTGCATCCAAACTGCCCGTACCCTGCATTATTTACTAAAACATCTATCCTTTTTTTATCCTCCATTATTTTTTTTATTGCAATAATTATTGATTCTTCTTCGTCTACATCTAATTTGATTACGTTGATTTTGAGATTTTCTTTTTTTGCTGCATATTCCAATTCACCCGCTTTTTTAATATCTCTTACACTTGCAAATGTATCATATCCTTCTCTTGCAAGAGCCAACGCAGTTTCTAGTCCTATCCCAGATGAACTACCTGTGACTAGTGCAACCTTATTCATATTTATGCTGTATTTTTGTCATATTTATCCCATTTTGATATCATACTAGAGGTCTGTCTCCCTCCGTTGGATCGATTAATTCTGTTTTCTCACCTTTATTGATTCTCTCTAGAATTTCTAATGCTGAGTATTTGTGTAGATATTCATTGTTGTTTCCACATCTGTATGAAAACGTACATCGAGGACATCCAGATTCATTTTGGCATG